>JAGOBP010000242.1 GCA_017999195.1 Thermoflexales bacterium | reverse complement strand
GTCACTGCGCTATACTTGCTGGAGAACATCCAACGTGAATGGTACGAGGAGGTAGCCGCGCAATGACTCAACAGCCTGAACCCTTCCCCAATGATCCGATTGTTCCGCCGGAACTGCACAACAACGTTTTCGTCACTTCGCTGGATAAACTGTACAACTGGGGCCGCAAACGCTCCATGTGGCCGATCATGTTTGGTCTGGCCTGCTGCGCCATCGAGATGATTTGTGTGGCGGCGGGCCGCTACGACCTGGAGCGCTTCGGCGCGGGCCTCATGCGCCCCTCGCCGCGCCAGGCCGACCTGATGATCGTGTCCGGCACCGTGACCAAGAAAATGGTCCCCACCATCGTGCGGTTGTACAATCAAATGCCCGAACCCAAGTACGTCATCTCGATGGGTGCCTGCGCGACCAGCGGCGGCCCGTTCAAGGAAGGCTACAACGTCGTCTCGGGTATCGATAAGTTCCTGCCCGTGGATGTGTATGTGCCCGGCTGCCCGCCCAAGCCCGAGGCTCTGTTGCACGGCTTCTTGAAGTTGTTCGAGAAGGTCGAAAGCCAGAGCATCCTGACGGTGCCATGGTACCGCAAGACCGACATCGAAGCGATTCCCGTGCCGGTGCTGGGACCCGATCTGATCGACCTGCGCCGCGCGACCGAAATCCGCGAACTGGCCCGGCAGATTGCACCCGCGGCTGAAGTTCAGGCCTAATCATCCGTCATTGCGAGCCGCCAGCGGCGGCGAAGCAATCTCCTGCATAGTTTATGAGATTGCTTCGTCGGCCAGACGGCCTCCTAGCAACGACACTCTAAGTGAAAGAGGATAACATGGCGGCAAAAGCTGCTGCGGCTCCTGTTGCTGAACTCACCGGCCCGCTGGCCGTGCTGAAAGAAAAATTCCCCGACGCCGTCAAGCCCGGCGATTTTGAGGGCGCGGTCATTGCGAATGAGTCGCTCGTTCAAGCGGCGACGTTCATCCGCGACGAACTGGGCTACGATTATTTGTCCAGCGTGACCGGCGTCGATTATCCTGCGGCCAACGAATGCGAAGTCGTGTATCACGTCTTCTCGACCAAGCACAATGGCGCGCCGCTGGTTTTCAAGGCGCGCACTCCGCGCGACAACGCCGTCGTGCCCACGCTGGAAGGTGTCTGGCCCGGCGCGGATTTCCAAGAGCGCGAAGCCTGGGACTTGATGGGCATCAAGTTTGAGGGCCACCACAACCTGAAGCGCATTCTCATGTGGGAAGGCTTCCAAGGCCATCCACTGCGCAAGGACTGGAAAGAGGCGTATTTCGAGCAGGACACCAAGCCTTTTGACAGCCGCTGGCCGGGCGGCCACTTCCAGCGCGGCGAAGAGCGCGTGCCTTTTGGAGACAATGTCAACTTCCCGGCGGATTTCGATCCATCAGTCTACACCTCGGGCGCGGATGCGGCCATTTACGATCGCGTCAAGGCGATGGACGCGGCGGCGGGCGGCATCTTAACGCCTGCCGAGCGCAACGGCAACGGCCATGTCGCGCCCGATCAGCATGAGGAAAACATCGAGACCGATCACCTGGTGGTGAACCTCGGCCCGCAGCACCCGTCCACGCATGGCGTGTTCCGCATGGTCGTGACGCTGGAAGGCGAAACCATCCGCCACCTTGAACCGGTGATGGGCTACCTGCATCGCAATCACGAAAAAATCGGCGAACGCAACACGTACATTCAGAACATGCCGTTCACCGATCGCTTGGACTACCTCTCGTCGATGAGCAACAACTTCGGGTATGCGCTCGCTGTCGAGAAGTTGATGGGCGTCAAACCGCCCGAGCGCGCCGAATACATCCGCGTGATCATGGCCGAACTGACGCGCGTGTGCAATCACGTCTGGGCTATCGGCTTCCTGCTCAACGACCTGGGCGCGTTCTTCACGCCCGCGTTGTACGGCATGCAGGAACGCGAGTTGATTTTGGACTTGTTTGAAGCCGCGTCGGGTTCGCGCATGATGTGCAACTACTTCCGCTTTGGCGGTGTGGCGCGTGATTTACCGGCAGGCTTTGTGGAAACCGCGCGCGAGTTGGTCTTTGAGCGGTTGCCACGCAAGATCGATGACTTTGAGCGCTACCTCAGCGACAATGAAATCATCCGTGCGCGATGCGAAGGCGCGGGCGTGTTGACGGCCGAAGACGCGATCAAGTACAGCGTGGCCGGGCCGGTACTGCGCGCCTCGGGCGTGGCCTATGACTGTCGCCGGGCCGATAATTATTCGATCTACGATCGGTTTGACTTCGATGTTGCGGTGCGCTATCACGGCGATGTGTACGATCGGTATCTGCTGCGCCTCGACGAGATTCGTCAATCGATCCGCATTTTGCAGCAGGCGTTGACGCAACTGCCTAGCGGCGAAATCCAGACCGGCAAGAAGCAATATTCAGCGCGTATTCCGGCAGGTCAAGCCTATGGCCGCGTCGAAGGGCCGAAGGGCGAACTGGGCTTTTACGTGGTGTCCGATGGGACCGCGAATCCCTATCGGTATCACATCCGTGCCCCGTCGTTTATCAATTTGACGGCGCTTGGCCCCATGTGCATCAATCAAAAAGTGGCCGACGCGGTCATCATCCTGGGCAGCATTGACATCGTGTTGGGCGAAACCGATCGTTGATTTGGATGTTGGAAGGTAGACGTTGGAAGTTGGCGTGTATCCGGCTGATTGAGAGCCTGCCCCAATTTCTAATCTCTAACCTCCAATTTCTAGGAGCAAGCATGTACGGTTCCGGCATCATCAAAGGCATGGGCGTTACCATCAAACACTTCTTCGAGTCGTTCATCGAAGACTTCCGCTATCTGGGCAAGGGCGGCCGCTATTCCGATCAATTCATGGCGGTGCGCCAAGGCCCGAAGACGACGGGCATCTTCACCGTGCAGTATCCCGAAGAGAAACTGCCGGTGCCCGAGAATTTCCGTTACATTCCGTTCCTCGTCTTCGATACCCAGAAAAACGAAGACCGCTGCACATCGTGCGGCATTTGCGCCAAGGTCTGCCCGCCGCAGTGCATCTGGATCGTGCGCACGAATGATCCCAAGACCAATCGGCCCGTGCCGCAGCCCGCGGACTTCACCATCGACGCGACGATCTGCATGTCGTGCGGCCTGTGTGCGGAGTTCTGCCCGTTCGATGCGATCAAGATGGATCAGGACTATGAACTGTCCAGTTTCGAGCGCTTTAACACGCTCGTTTACGGCAAGGAAAAACTGACGCGTCCTGACACCTATCACGCGGCCATTCACCCCGGCGATTGGACGCGTGAACTGCAAGAGAAGGAAGAGGCGGCCAAGAAGGAAATCGAAAAGGCCAAAGCGGCCGAGGCTAAGAAAGCCGCCGCTGCCGCAGCCGCCGCGGCGAAGGCGGCTGAAGCCGCCAAGGCTCCGCCTGCTGCCTAGTTGCGTAGTTCGATTACTTAGACCGCTCTCGCTGGAGTGCCTCCGGTCGAGGGCGGTTTTGTTGAGATCGGTAAGCGGTTGATCGGTAACTGGTAACCGGTTGACCAATCACCAATTGACCAATCTACTCTGGAGAAACCCATGCCTCAACTCACTGAACAACTGGTGCTGGGCGCGCTGCGCAATGTGCGCGAGCCTGAACTGCACAAAGACCTGGTCACGCTGAACATGATTCGCGATCTGAAAATCAAGGGCGATGATGTCGCGTTCACGATCGTCCTCACGACGCCCGCCTGTCCGCTGACGGCGCAGATGGAAAAGAACTGCAAGGATGTGCTGGCGCAGATCGGCGTGAACAAAGTCAGCATCGATTGGAAGTCGGAAGTGCCCGCCGATCAGCGCATCATCGATCAACTGCAAGTGACCTTCCACAACACCATTGCGATTTCCAGCGGCAAGGGTGGTGTGGGCAAATCGACGGTGGCCGCGAATCTGGCTGTGGCGCTGGCGAAGATGGGCGCGGGCGTGGGCCTGCTCGATGCTGACATTTACGGCCCCAACATCCCGTTGATGATGGGCGTGGATCGGCTGCCGCGCAGCACCGGCGAGAAGATGATGCCCGCGTTGGCGCACGGCGTGCGCCTCATGTCGATGGCGTTCCTGATGAATCCCGATCAGCCCGTGATCTGGCGCGGCCCGATGATCCACTCCGCGATTCGACAGTTCCTCACCGATGTCGATTGGGGCCAACTCGATTATTTGATTATCGATCTGCCCCCAGGCACAGGCGATGCGCAATTGACGCTGGCGCAATCCGTGCCGTTGACGGGCGCGGTCGTCGTCTCGACGCCGCAAGAAGTGGCCTTAGCAGATGCCTTGCGCGGCCTGAAAATGTTTGAGAAGTTGGAAGTGCCCATTCTGGGCGTGATCGAAAACATGGGGCCGTACGTCGATCCGGTGAGCGGGCAGAAGATCGCCTTCTTCGGTGAAGGCGGCGGCGAACGCATGGCGCAGCGGTTGCAAGTGCCCTTCCTTGGCAGCGTGCCGCTCGATCCGAGCGTGCGCGAGGGCGGCGATGCGGGCAAACCGATCGTGGTGGGTAAGCCGGAGTCGCTGGCCGCAGTTGCGCTCAAGGCCATCGCGCAGCAAGTCGCAGCCCGCATTTCAGTGTTGAATCTGGAAGACTAAACACGTCATTGCGAGGGCGCAGCGCGCCCTCGCAATGACGTTGATAAATACTACGGGCACAGCGTTTCGGCGCTGTGCCCGTTTTTGATTAGGCAACGACTACTTGAGGCTGAAGCGCACGTTCACTTCCGCCTTCACCGCGATTTGTCCCAGACTGATCGGCCCGTCATCCAACGACGTTGAATCGTTGCTTGGCGCGGTCTGGATGACGTTTTGCGTTTGCAGTTGATTGCGTCCGCCCCAGCCCCACCAACCGCCGTAATACGATGTGCCTGTATTCTCATCGATGTTGAGCACGCAGCCCACTTGCGTGCCGACCGCACTCGTCAACGCCTGCGCCTTCTCTTGCGCGGCCTTCATCGCCGCCGCCCGCGCGTCGTCGCGATAGCGCCGCAGTTGTGTTGTCTCGAAGCGCACATCGATCACTTCATTCGCGCCGGATTCCAACGCGCTCGCCAACACCGCGCTGACCTTGCTCACGTCCTTCAATTTCACCGCCACGATGTTGTTGATGCGATAGCCCGTGATGGTCATCGAATCATAGTTGTTGTACAGCGGATGGATGATGTAGTAATCGGTGGAGATGTCTTTATCGGCGACGCCCTGCGCTTTGATCGCCGCGATGACGCGCTTGATGGCCGCCGTGTTCTTGGCGTGAACGCCATCGGGCGAACTGTCATTCGAGGTGACGCCGAGTTGAATAGTTACTTGATCGGGCTGCACGTTGATCACGGCCGAGCCGCTGACGTTAATGGCGCGATTGCTGTCGCACGTCGAATCTGCCGCAAAAACAGGCGCGGCGGGCACGTGCGGCTGAAACGCGGTGACGGCTAACGTGACGGCGATACCGCTGATCAAACCCAAGAGTGTACGAAGTTTCGGTGACATGGTTGTTCTCCTGAACTGAAGTTACTTTCAGGATAATCGATCCATGTGACAATCCTGTGATAAGGCGCGGATGATTGCGGGGCAAATGATCTACAACGAGGCGGGCAATGTGAAACTGGCGGTCGTGCCCACGCCCTCTTCACTCTCCAGCCACAACCGCCCGCCGTGCGCGTGGATGAGGCTTTGTGCGATGGCGAGACCCAGGCCATGCCCGCCACGCGAGCGGGCTTTGTCGGCCCGATAGAACCGTTGGCCGATATGGGCCAGTTGATCAGCCGGGATGCCTGCGCCTTGATCGCGCACGCGGGCCAGCACCAACCGATCGGGTGTGGGCGCGATCTCAAGCGTGATGGTTGTTTGAGGACGAGCGTACTTCAGCGCATTATCCAGCAAATTGATCAGCACTTGTTCGATCCGATCCGCATCCGCCCACGCCAACGGCGTTGCTGGATCAAGATCAATCTTGAACGCTAGATCACGCGTCGCGGCCTGTGCCGCCAACCGATCGATCAGTGCGCGGCCCAACCGGCCCATGTCCAGCGGTTGACGCCGTAAATTCAGCGCGGCGGAATCGGTGCGCGACAGCAGCAGCAGATCATTGACGAGCCGCGTGAGCCGATCGGTTTCGGTCTCGATCGTTTCGAGAAAACGATCGCGCACGCTGAGATCATCCACCGCGCCATCGCGCAACGTTTCCACCGTGCCCTTGATCGAAGTGAGGGGCGTGCGCAATTCGTGCGAGACGTTCGCCACAAAATCGATCTGCATCTGGCGCGCGGCGTTGAGGCGCGTGGTCATGTCGTTGAAGGTGTTGCCGAGACGGCCTAATTCATCGTGCGAAGCGACGTTGACGGCTTGATCGAATTGGCCCGCAGCAATCGCTTCGGCGGCGGAGGTGAGTTGTTGCACGGGGCGCGTGATGGCGCGCGACAAACACCATCCGACGAACGCGGCGAGCACCAACGCGACGACGGTGGACAGCGCCAGGCGCACGCGCAAATCTTGCAGCACCGTCAGCAC
>JAGOBP010000241.1 GCA_017999195.1 Thermoflexales bacterium | reverse complement strand
CGCGGGCTTCTTCAACATTCAAATTGTGGCCTTTGATGATGCACTGCACATCGTAACTGTAGCCTTGCGCCACATCGCCTGCATCCATCTCGGCATCGGCCGGAACCGATTTGAGATCAACGGCGGCCTCCACCATCCAATCGGCTTCCACCGACTCGCCGCGCAGGTAGCGCAACATGCCTTCCAGAATAACGGTCAAGCCCTGGCCGCCGGAATCGACCACGCCCGCTTGCTTGAGGATTTCCAGTTGATTGGGCGTGTTCGCCACGGCTTCGCGAGCGTGCGACACCATGCGATCAAGGACGTGCAAGAGATCGTCGTTTTCTTTGAAGCCGTGCTCCGCCCCGTCGGCGACGGCGCGCGATACGGTCAGAATCGTACCTTCCACTGGCTTGAGTACGCCCTTGTAGGCGGTCTCGCTGGCGGCGCGCATAGCACTGGGGAGATCGGCCGCGCCCAGCACCTTCTTGCCGCTGAGGCCGCGCGCAAAGCCGCGCCAGATTTGCGACAAGATGACGCCGCTGTTGCCGCGTGCGCCCATCAACGCGCCGTGCGCGATCGATTGGGCGATGTGGCTGACGTTTTCATCGGGCGAATGCTCGATCTCGTGCCACGCGCTTTGCATCGTGAGCAGCATATTCGTGCCGGTGTCGCCATCGGGCACCGGAAAAACGTTGAGGGCGTTGATGGCCGGTTGATGATAGCGCAACCAGGCCAGACTGGCTTCGATCAGCCGCTTGAGACCCTGACCATCCACTTGCAAGACTTTTTCAGTTCGTCGGCGAGATTCGGTTGACAATTGAAGCTTGACTCCGTGAAACCAGATAACTACCAGACCATTTTGAAGCAGGGCGGGCTTCTACGCCGCGTTGTCGCTGACGCGCAGCCCCTGGACATGCACGTTGATGGAGGCGACGGGCAAGCCCAGGGCCTTCTCAACGCTGAATTTGACGAGATTCTGAACACTATGCGCCACGCTCACGATGCGCGTGCCGTACTCGATGATCACGTACAAATCGATCACGGCTTCGTTGTTGACGAAGCGCACATCGACGCCGTGGTTCACGTCGCCCGTCAACTGGCTCAGCAGTTGATCGGTGGCGTTCTTGGCCGCTAGGCCGACGACACCGTAAGCCTGTGTTACGGCGTTGGCCGCCACGGTGGCAACGGCCGTCGGCGATATTTCAATGCGTCCCAGCGTATTTTCCGTTGTCATGCGGTTCCTCTATCTCTCCCCCGCGTCCGATCTCGACCAATCCGCCAAACCGGTTGACCAATTCATACCGCTGTGGTAAGATTGCGCCCGTTCGATTCGGCGCGCGTCGTGAGACGCGCCTTATTTTGCAAAGAGGTGATTCGGATGGCTAAGTGTGAAGTCTGTGGCAAGGGCCCTCAATACGGACACAATGTCAGTTTCTCCAAGCGGCACACCAATCGTCAGTTCCGCCCCAACGTGTTTAAGCGCACGGTGGTGGTAAATGGTCAGACGAAGCGGCTGCATATCTGTGTTCAGTGTGTGAAGACCTTCCACAAAGCAAGTTAAGGTGCAAGTCTGTCGTTCTGGATACATCGACGCCGGCTGATTCAGCCGGCGTTTTGATTTTGCCTGTAAGCGCGACGTTCGAACAACTAGACAATGTTACGCAGGGCCGCAATGGCCGCCGCAATCCCAGCGGGATGTTTGAAGATCGCATTACCCGCCACCAGCACCGTCGCACCTGCAGCGACCACGCGCGGGGCAGTGTGCACATCGATCCCGCCATCCACTTCAATCTCAGCCTGACTGCCCGCCCGCTCACACAATGCCTTGGTGCGGGCAATCTTATCTACGCTGGCCTCGATGAATTTCTGCGCCCCAAAGCCCGGATTCACCGACATAATCAGAATCAAATCCACGTCGGCGACAATCTCTTCAATCGCACTCAGCGGCGTGGCCGGATTGATAACGACGCCCGGTTTAGCCCCCAAATCTCGAATCTGCTGAATGGTTCGATGCAGGTGCAAGCACGCTTCGGCGTGTACCGTTACTCGATCGGCCCCGGCGGCGACAAAGGCTTCCACATACCGCTCCGGCTCGACGATCATCAGGTGCACATCCAGCGGAAGGCTGGTGCTGCGCTTCACTGCCTCGACGACGAGTGGGCCGATCGTGATGTTGGGGACGAACCGGCCGTCCATCACATCCACGTGAATCCAATCGCCACCGGCCGCTTCAGCCTCGGCTATCTGGCTGCCCAACCGCGCAAAATCGGCGGATAGAATGGAGGGAGCGATTTTGACCGAGCGTGACATAGCGAATGAATGATACACGTTTGAGTACCAAAAAGCAAGAGCGAAATACAAAGTGGACACGCCGCCTCGACTTGATTATTGTCTACAAAACCGGTGACAGATCACACTGTCTGGCCGGGGGGATAGAGGCGTAGGCTTACCGTCAGCCCACAATCCCTTTTGGAGGACAACATGAAGGCGTACGTGCTAATCCATACGCAAACGAGTGAGACGGCCGAAGTCGTGGCGATGATGCGCAAGATCAAGGGCGTGACCACGGCGGATGTCACGTTTGGCCCGTTCGATGCGGTCGCCCAGGTCGAGGCCGAAAACCTGGACGCGGTTGGCCGAATCATCGTTCGGGAGATTCGACCGTTGCCGGGGGTGGTTGAAACGGTGACTTGCCTGGCCGTAAACCCAGACAATTGAGCATATATACGGTGTCAGTATATAAACACGTGAAATGCTTCACAGGTCGTCATAACGTCATGATAATAGTCACATGATGGGGTGACATATGTCACTCGTTTGAATCGATATAGAATGGAATTATATAACCTATATTTAGTAGACTGAACATGATCTAAATCATACAAACTCTACCAACAACGCAGTCCACATGTCATCAAAGGGGAGCCTGTGGAACCGATGTGTTGTCTGTCTGATAGTGAGTAAGACGCGGCCTTAACCCGGCACAGGGTTAAGGCCGCGTGTTGTTTAGCGCCCCACGCGAGCCATTTATCGAACTCTGGAGGAGGAGGTTTACTTTGACAACCGCAGTCGCTGCAACTCGCCCCAAGACGTTTGTCGATGAAGTCATGGACGCCACGCCGGGTCACTCTCGCTTGGAGATGTGCATCCAATGCGGAACCTGTGGCGGATCATGCCCGTCGGGTCCCGATATGGATCACTCGCCCCGACAGCTGTTCGCCATGATCCGCGCCGGGATGAGGAAGGAAGTCCTGAAGAGCAACACGCCGTGGTATTGCGTCTCGTGCTATTTCTGCTACGTGCGTTGCCCGCAGGAAGTCCACATCACCGACCTCATGTACACGCTGAAGAGCCTGGCGATCAAAGAGAAGAACTTTGACGAGAAGGCAGGCGCGGGCCTGGCCGAGACCTTCACGGACTACGTGGAGCAAGACGGCCGCAGCTTCGAGTTCGGCCTTGCCACATGGCATAACCTCAAGCATCGCCCGACGAAGTTGCCGGGCATGGCGGGCCTAGGCATGGGCATGCTGCAAAAAGGCCGCATGGATATGACCCGTCACAAGATTCAGGGCATCGGCCAGTTGCAGGCGATCTTGAACAAGGCCAAGGAATTAGAGGAGGCCGCGTCATGACCAATAAGTACATCTTCTATCCCGGCTGCTCAATTCAGAAGAATTCCCGGGCCTACCTCGATTCGATGCTGGAAGTGCAGCAGCCGCTGGACATGCAGGTGCAGGAAATTCCCGATTGGAACTGCTGCGGCGCGACCGAGTATGCGGCTGTGCAGCGCACCGCCTCCTATGCGCTGGTCGGTCGCAACCTGGCCTTGGCCGAGCAGATGAAGGATGGCACGGATACAGTCGTGGCGGCGTGCAGCGCGTGCTACCTCAATCTCGCCAAAACCGATAAGTATCTGCGCACCGATCAGAAACTCAACGAGCAGGTCAACATGGCGCTGGCGGCGGGCGGTTTGCACTACAACGCCGGTTCCGTTCAGGTGCGCCACTTGCTCGACGTGATCGTCAACGATATAGGGCTTGAAAAGATCAAGAAATCGGTTGTCAAACCGTTGAAGGGGCTGCGCGTGGGCGCGTACTATGGCTGTATGATCGTCCGGCCAGACCCCGACAAGCGCTGGGATAGCCCCGAATATCCCATGGCGCTGGACAAGCTCATGCGCGCGCTCGGCGCGGAAGTGATCGACTTCCCGCTGAAGACGCACTGCTGCGGCGGCCACATGACGCAGATCAACCCCAACACCGCGTTTGAGTTGATCCGCCGATTGGTCCACTCGGCCACCGAGTACAAGGCCGACATGCTGGTGACGCTGTGCCCGATGTGCCAACTCAACCTGGACGCCTATCAGGTTGAGATGAACAAGGCGCTGCACACCAACTACGCCATGCCGATCTTGTTCTTCACGCAGATGATGGGCATTGCCTTCGGCAAGGATCCGGCGGCTTTGGGCTTTGGCAAGGAATTCGTCAATGCCGCGCCCGCGCTGGCGAAGATCGGCGTGAGTGCGCCCGCGGGTGGCGAGCCACCGGCGGCCAAGGCCAAGAAACCCGAAGGTCTGCCCATGCCGCAAATGCCGGGCCAGGACTGACGAGGAGACGATCAAATGAGCCAACCTATTCACTTTTTCGATGACATCGAACCCTCTGAAGAACGCATTGGCGTGTACGTCTGCCATTGCGGCAGCAACATCTCGGCGACCGTGAACGTGGAAGAAGTCCGCGATTGGGCCGGGCAGCGCCTGAAGGATCGCGGCGTCGTCGTGTCGCGCGATTACAAGTTCATGTGCTCGTCGCTCGGTCAGGAAATGATCGAGAAGGACATCAAAGAGCAGGGGCTAACGCGCGTGGTCGTGGCGGCATGCTCGCCGCATTTGCACGAGCAAACCTTCCGGGGCGCAGCTAAACGCGCGGGATTGAACCCGTACCTGACCGAACTCGTCTCGATTCGCGAGCAGGTGTCATGGGTACACACCGATAAGAGCGCGGCGACCGATAAGGCCAAAGCGGTGGTGTCGGGCGGCATCGAGCGCGTGATCAAGAATACGCCGCTGGAGCCGTTGCGCGTGCCGATTCACGAAGCCACACTCGTCGTCGGTGGCGGTATCGCAGGCATTCAGGCCGCGACCGAAATCGCGGATGCCGGTTACCCCGTGTATCTCGTCGAGCGTGAACCGTCGATCGGCGGGCACATGGCCCAGTTCGATAAGACCTTCCCCACCCTCGATTGTGCTGCCTGCATCCTCACGCCCAAGATGGTGACGGCGGGTGGTCACGAGAATATCAAGTTGTTCACGTGGAGCGAAGTCGAATCGGTCAGCGGCTACGTGGGCAACTTCACCGTGACGATTCGGCAGAAGGCGCGCTATGTGATCACCGACCTGTGCACGGGCTGCGGCATCTGCCAGGAAAAATGCCCCAAGAAGATCATCGACACGGAATATGAGGCCGGGTTGGGCTATCGGAAGGCGGTATATACGCCGTTCCCGCAAGCCGTGCCCAAGTATCCCGTCATCGATAAGCCCAATTGCACGTACTTCCAGAAAGGCACGTGCAAGGCGTGTGAGAAGTTCTGCCCGACCAACGCCATTGACTTTACGCAGAAGGACGAGTTGATCACCGTGCAGGTGGGCAACATCATTCTGGCGACGGGTTACGATTTGTTCGATGCGCGCCGCATCGCGCAGTATGGTTACGGCCGATTGGCCAACGTGTACACCTCGCTGGAATTCGAGCGATTGTGCAATGCCGCCGGCCCGACCAATGGCGACATCGTGTTGCGCGACGGCAAGACGCATCCCAAGACCGTGGGCGTCATCCATTGCGTGGGCAGTCGCGATCGCAACTACAACAACTACTGCTCGTCAATCTGCTGCATGCAAAGCCTGAAGTTCGCGCACCTCGTGCATGAACGCACCGGCGCGCAAGTCTACAACTTCTACATCGACATGCGTACACCCGCGAAGTCGTATGACGAGTTCTATCAGCGCGTGCTGGATGAGGGCGCGTTGTTCGTGCGCGGTCGCCCCGCCGAAGTGACTGATGCGGCCCGCGCGCCCGGCGAAGAAGGCAAGTTGATCATTCAGGTCGAGGATACGCTGGCGGGCAAGCAGCGCCGTATCCCGGTGGATATGGTGGTTCTATCGGCGGGTCTGGAGCCGCGCAAGGATGCTTCAGCAGTCGCGCACAAATTCGGCATCGCGTGCAGTTCCGATGGCTGGTTCGGCGAGAAGCACGTCAAACTTGATCCGGTTGCGACGATGACGGAAGGCATTTTTGTGGCGGGTTGTGCGACCGGCCCCAAGGATATTCCGGCGACGGTCTCGCAAGGTGCCTCGGCGGCGGCGCGTGTCCTGGGCCGCATCCAGCAGAAGATGTTCACGCTGGAACCCGTGCGCGCGAGCGTCAATCCAGACAAGTGCTCGGGCTGCCGCATCTGCAAGAACCTGTGTCCGTTCAATGCGAACTCGTTCCTGCCCGATCTCATGGTGACCGAGATCAATCCAGAGTAGTGCCAGGGTTGCCGCACGGGTG
>JAGOBP010000240.1 GCA_017999195.1 Thermoflexales bacterium | reverse complement strand
TTTCTGAATCAGTTGACCGACCTTCAAGCCGAAGCGATCAATCAACAATTCAACGCCACGCTCATGCCCTACAACTTCACGTGGCTGGCCGTCAATGCGCGCGATACGTCCGGTAACTTGCGCTTAATTTCATCCTTCGTAAAGACCACGCCTCAACCACACAAAGAAACGCTGGCGCCATCCTCCCAGCCCCCGTCAACGGCTTCATCGTTGACGGGAGTGGGTGGGGGCCTAAATGGCAAAACCGTCTTCGTCAGTGCGGGTCACGGCTGGCTGTATAACACCACGTTTGGCTACTACAAAACAGCGCGGCCCGTCTATCCGCTCTCGCCCTACCCGGCAGGCGAAGGCCTCATTGAAGACTTCAATAACGCCGAGTTCGTTAATCAATATTTGCTGAAATACCTGTGGAATTCCGGCGCGGATGCGTGGACCGTGCGCGAGCGTGATCTGAATACGAACATGATCATCGCCGACAACGCCAGCGTCAATTTCTCCACGCAAGGCACCTGGTCAAGCGGCAGCGGCGGCCAAGGCGGCACGTATCGTTACGCCGCGATCACCGCCACTGCTACGGCGACAGCGACGTGGACTTTCACGCCAACCACGCGCGCCAGCTATGCCGTTTACATCTGGTTCCCCAACGTGACGGCCACACGCACCCTTGAGGCACACTACTACATCGATCATGCGGGCGGCACGACGCCGATCGCGTTGACGCAGGCGCGCGATGGCAACAACTGGCGCTACATCGGCGACTTTCCGTTTTATGCCAATCAAGCCGCCCGCGTCCGATTGACCAATCAATCGACCACTACCGGCGCGATCGTGCTGGCCGACGCCATTCGCGTGGGCGGCGGGCGCGGCGATGTCTCGCTCAACGGTGCGCCGGTCAGCAACAAGCCGCGCTGGGAAGAGCAAGCCAGCCAATACGCCAAGTGGGTCAATCAACCCGATGCCGGCGTCGTCAGCGATGTGTGGGTCCGGCCGCGCTACGCCGAATGGGAAAAAGAATCCAGTGAAGATGCCGTCTATGTGTCATGGCACACCAACGGCTATAACGGCTACAACACCACCGCGCGCGGCACCGAGACCTATCGCTACCTCACGCCCACGGCGGGCAGCCAAACCCTGCAAAGCGCCGTCCACACTGAACTGCTCAGCGCGATCCAAAGTAGTTGGGAGGCCACCTGGCCCGATCGCGGCCAGTTGCAGCGCGACCTGGGCGAAGTGGGCCAACTGTCCACCATGCCCGGCGTGCTGATCGAAAACGGCTTCCACGACAACCCGACCGATGCCACTGCGATGAAAGATGCGCGTTTCATGCAAATTTCGGCGCGTGCGGTCTATCATGGTCTGGTGAAATACTGGAACTCGATCGATCCCAATGTGCCGCTGGTTTATTTACCCGAACCGCCCACGCGTCTGCAAGTCCGCAACAGCGGCGCGGGCCAGGTCACGCTGACGTGGCAGCCCGGCCCGACGGATGGCAGCGGTCCGCTCGGTGACGCCGCCACGACCTATCGGGTGTACACCAGCCCCGATGGTTTTGGTTGGGACAACGGTGTGCCTGTGGCCTCATCGACCTACACCTTATCGAATCTCGTGGCCAATCAATTGATCTATGTCAAAGTCACGGGCGTCAACCTCGGCGGCGAATCGTTTGCCACGCCGGTGCTGGCTGCGCGTGTCGCTGCCAGCGGCAGCGCCCCGCTCTTGATCGTCTACGGCTTCGATCGGATTGACGGCCTCAGCGCGGTGCAGCAAAATGATCCCAACGAGGGTCTTAGCCGCCGCGTCTTGCTCGATCGCATGAACCGCTACGATTACATCATCCAGCACGCCGAAGCCATCACCTTGCCGTTTGACAGCGCGCTGCACGCCGTCATCTCAACCACGCAGCTCAGCCTGGGCAATTATCAGGTCATCGACTGGATCGCGGGTGAAGAGCAAGCGCCCTTCCCGTCACTCACCGCCAGCGATCAAAGCCAGCTCAGCGCCTTTGTCAGCAACGGCGGCGCACTGCTGCTCAGCGGCGCTGAGATTGGTTTTGAACTGAAAAACACGGCCTTTTATGCCACTACCTTGCGCGCCACGTACACCGCCGACGACGCCAACACACACACCGTCACGAGCGTAACAGGCGGCGTGTTTGACGGGCTGGGCGCGATCAGTTTTGATGACGGCACGCACGGTACGTACGAGGTGGATTTTGCGGATGTCTTCAATCCGATCGGTCCTGCCACCTCAGCGTTAGTGTATAATAACGCCGCTGGGTCAGCGGCGGTGCAATATGCCAACGGCTGTTCACGCCTGATCTATTCAGGCGTGCCGCTTGAAACGATCTATCCGGCCAGTGCGCGCCAGGCCGTCTTCGAGCGCGCGCTTCGTTTCTTAAGCGCGTGCGTGTCGATCGAGTTTGTGGACACCACCATCGACGCGCCCGCCGCCGATGCCAGCGTGAATAGCGCGCCGCCGGTCAACGGCACAACCAGCGGCAGCGCGACCAGCGTGCAAGTCTCGGTGCGTCGCGTCAGTGATACGCTCTTTTACAATGGAACAGATTTTGCCAGCGGAGCAGAAGTCTGGCTGAATGCCAACAGCACGCAACCGTGGACGTACACGCTGCCCGCACTGCTGGATAGTGCGTACGCGCTGCGCGCCCGCGCGCTGGGTGCCGGCCCGATAACGGATACCACGCCCGCCGCGATCACGTTTACGCTGGATACGCTGCCGCCCGCCGTGTCGGTGCCGATTACGCCCACTGGCGGCATTACCCTGGCAACCGCAGCGCCGCAGTTCAGCTGGACGGCCGACGGCCAACCCGATCGCTTTGAGGTGCAACTCGACGGTGCGCTGCACCCGATCAACAGCGCCACGCCGCAAGCCCGGCTCGCCATTACGGAAGGGCTACACGTGTGGCGCGTGCGGGCTGGTGACGCCGCCGGGAACTGGTCGGCCTGGTCCGACACCGCCGAGTTCAAGTCCACGGCTTTCAAGGTCTATCTGCCACTTGTGCTCAATCAATTCGCTCAGACGCCGCCCACGACAACGTGTACCAACATCTTGATCAACGGCGACTTTGAGACCGGCGACCTGACCGATTGGGTGACGCTGGCGGCCAATCCGCTGGCCAGTGTCACGGCGAGTCCAGTAAACGCAGGGCAGTTCGCGGCGCGCGTGGGCAAGCTCGATACGAGCAGCACCATCACAGGCTTCTCGTCCATTCAGCAAGACTTTATCATTCCGGCCAACGCCGTCACCGCCACGGTATCGTTCGCACGGTATCGATATTCCAATGATCTGGCCGATCTGCAATACACAGCCGTGACCAGCGGCACGGCAATTGCGCAATACTTAATCTTGGAACACGTCAACGATCCGCAGTGGGTGACCGCGCAATTTGACCTGCTGCCCTATGCCGGTCGAACGATCGGGCTGCGTTTCTCGGTCTGGAATAAGACGGCGGCCAGCGTCACCGGCCTGGTCATCGATGATGTCAAAGTGGACGTGTGCGTGCCGTAAACCTTGGCGCGCGACCGCATTACGAAGTACGCATTACTCGTTACTCATCACTCATCATGACTCAACTCGACGGCACCCTTGGCACTGGCAGCACCGTCGGCACCACCACCATGGCGCTGAAGATGGTCTTCAGCCGCCTGTCGACGGACGATATCAGCCGCCTGCGGCACGTGGCGACGATCCAAAAGTACCCGGCCAACACGGTGCTGTGCCACGAAGGCGAAGTGGAGCATACCTTCTACGTGCTGCACACCGGCATCGTCAAGATCACGCAGCACGTGCCGGACGGCGAAGAACGACTGCTCGCCCTGCGCGGCCCGCACGAATTCTTCGGCGAAATGGCGCTGATCGACGATTCGCCGCGCAGTGCCACGGTAACGACGGCCACCGAAGTCTCGGTGATCGAGATTACGGAAGGCGTGTTCGATCAGGTGCTGGCCAACAGCCCGACGCTGGCCCTGACGTTATTGCGGCAGGCCCATTCGATTCTGCGCAACACCATGCAGCAGCAGATCGGTGAATTGCAAGCCAAGAATACGGAACTGAGCAAAGCCAACGCTGATTTGCGTGCGGCCCAGGCCGAGTTGGTCAAAGGCGCGCGCATGAAGCGCGATCTGGAAGTGGCCGCGCAAGTGCAACGCTCGATTTTGCCTGCGACTTTGCCGCACGTCAAAGGCCTGTCCTTCGCGGCGCTGGCCCGGCCCGCCCGCGAAGTCGGCGGCGACTTTTACGACGTGTTCCAACTGGACGAACAACACCTGGGCGTGCTCATCGCCGATGTGTCCGACAAGAGCATCCATGCGGCCTTTTTCATGGCGATTTCGCGGGCGCTGTTTCTGACCGAAGCCCGCCGCACACTCTCGCCGCGCGCGGTGGTGGTGGCCGTCAATGATCTGCTGCTGGACGTGTCGTCGGACGACAACATGTTTGTCACCGTGTTTTATGGCGTGCTGCACATGGATTCGCGCCAGTTGACCTATGTGCGCGCCGGGCACGATAAGCCGCTGCTCTATCACGCGAATGGCAGTCTTGAGGTTCTGGATGGCGCGGGGCGATTTCTGGGGATGCTGCCGGATCTGTCGGTTGAAGAAAAAACCGTCGAGCTGCGCACCGGTGATCGATTGGTGATGTACAGCGACGGCGTGCCCGATGCCAACGATCGGCTTGGGGATCGCTACGGGGCCGATCGTTTACGCGCGTGCCTTAAGCCGCCGCACACCGATCGGGCGGCTGAACTGGTCACGGCCATCCTGACGGATGTGCTGGCTTTTCAGGGTGAAGCGGCGCAATTTGATGATATTACTTTGCTTGTGGCGGCCATCGATTGAGCACTCCGTCTCCGCACGATTCGACAACTCAAGCCGTACGCCGCGTGCAGGCGCGCGCCCGACGGTCCAGCGGCGCGATCTGGTGGCTAGGCCCGCTGCTGGGTCTTGTGCTGGGCGTCTGCGCGCTGATCGGGTTTAGCGGCTTGATCGGGTTGAAGCCGCTCAGCAGCGCCACCGGCGCGGCACCAACCGCGCGTGTGATCACGATCACGCCATCGCCGGTCATTCCGACGCCCACGCTGTTACCGGCCCAGATCGTGCCGACGCTCGTGGCGGCGGTGGCGCCCTCGCCCACCCCGACCGGCCTGTATCGCGGCGGCAGCGCCATCGTCGCGGGCACCGGCTCATCGTTGCGCTTACGCTCGGATCCGGGCTTGCAATCGACCACCTTGAAAACGGTCGATGACGGCACGCGCCTGAAGATTTTAGAAGGTCCGCGCGACGCCGACGGGCTGACGTGGTGGCGATTGGAAGACGCCGCCGATGGCGCGCAGGGCTGGGCCGCCGAGAAGTTTTTGACGCCCGCCACCACACCGTGAAGAAGTGATTGGTGATTGGTAATCATGACATTATCTGAATTGAGGTTCCATGTCGCAAGCACACACGAATAAACAATCCAAACCTGCCGTCAACATCCGGCCGCGCCCCGGCCAAACCGACCTATCGTGGCGCGAGTGGCTGTTGTTGTTGTTCATCACTGTCGTCTCGGTGGTGATCTGTGCCGCCGCCGGTCGCTCGCTCGTGAGCACTTTGGCCACGTCGGCGCCCACGCCCACCATCACGCCGACGATCTTCCGGCCCACGGTCACACTGATCCCCACGCCGACCTCCGCGCCGACGTTTACGCCTACGCCTAAAGTGCCCGACACGATCGCGAAGGGCGTGTATGTCGTCGTGACCAATGGCGTGAACTTCCGCAAGGACGCCAGCACCACCGCGCAGATCATTCGCACGTTGGGTGAAGGCGAAGTGCTCGAGGTCATCGGCGGGCCGACTGCGGCCAACAATTTGAACTGGTGGCAGCTGCGCGATCCCAATGGCAGCGAAGGCTGGGCCGCGCAAGATTACCTCAAGCCCACCGCGCCGCCGCGGTAGTTGACGCACAGGCGAAGCGCGTAACGCCGGTTACTCTCAATCCACTGGAAAACAAGCCCAATGATGAAACGCTTACTGATCAGTTTGATAAGCGCTGGATTTCTGCTGTCTGCCTGCGCCGTAATGGTTAAGCCCGGCGCTCAAACAGTGAAGGTCACACCCGCAGCTGACATCACCGCGACACCGAGCGTGGCAACCGGCGCCGCGCCAACCGCAACGCCGACGCCACTGCCGCCGACAGCGCTGCCCACTAAGCCGCCGATAGTCGCCGCGCCCACGCAGTCGCCGCCGACTCTGTCGGCCGAACAGATCGCCGCGTACACGGCCGAGTTATCGGCGACGGTCGTGGCCCTGCTGCCGCCGTCGCCCACGCCGGATGCCTCCGGCTATGCCGGGCCGACTTTTGAAGGCGTCACGCTGTGGCCGCTGACAACCACCAACACCACACCCCTGTGGGTGGCCTATTCCACCGGCATCCGCGACTTCGTGTCCAACATCAATCACTTCATTGCACTCTATACGCGCGACGCCAACGGCTGGCGGCAATTGCTCAAGTTCGATCTGCTGAACGCCGACTATATGAAACCAGAC
>JAGOBP010000239.1 GCA_017999195.1 Thermoflexales bacterium | reverse complement strand
GCGAGTTCGTGCGCTACACATCGATGAACACGTTCGACGCGCTACTTAACGGCCGTCTTGATATTTTCATCGATGCCCTGCGCCATTTGGTATTGCCCATTTTGACTCTGGCCTATATTCAGTGGGCTCTCTTGCTCAAAGTCACCCGCTCGTCGATGCTGGAAGCCTTGCGCCAGGATTATGTGACGACGGCGCGCGCCAAGGGCTTACGTGAGCGCGTGGTCATTAACAAACACGCCCGCCCCAACGCCATGATTCCCGTGGTGACGATCAGCGGCTTCACCATCGTTGGTCTGTTGAACGGTGTGGTCATCACAGAGACCATCTATAACTACCCGGGCATCGGTTCGATCGCCGCTCAGGCGGCTGTGCAACTGGATGTGTTGACAGTGCTCGGCTTTACGCTGTTCAATGGCATCATCTTGCTGATCGCCAATCTGGTCGTTGACGTGCTGTACGCCGTCGTCGATCCGCGGGTTCGGTTGAGCTAGACGAATAATCGGGCGAAGATCGGTTCTTGCTGTAGTCTTCGCCCATACATTGTGAATTCGACTTCGGATTAGGAGCGAACTATGGCAAGTGTGGCAGCCCCTGTTGAACAACCGCTGGATGTGGATGAGATTCCGGCCAGCCGAAAACCGCCCAGCTTAGTCAAGCAGATGTTGTCCAACCGCTTGTCGGTGACGGGCTTCATCATCTTGGGGTTCTTTGTCTTTGTGGCGTTGGCTGCGCCGTTGCTGGCCCCGCCGTTGCCCACCTCGCGCGATCCCATGAAGATTCCGCGTGACGGTTTTGGCACCGTGCCTTTGCCGCCAGGGACCGTCTGGACGCGAAATGCACCGCCGCTGCCTTTCTGGTGGAAACCCCTGACCGGCCTGGATAAGTGGACGCATCCGTTCGGCGTGGCCTCGGGCGGCTGGGACATTTACTATGGTGTGGTCTGGGGGACGCGCATCGCTTTCCTGGCTGGCATGATCATCACCTTTGTCACATTGGTGATCGGGGTGTTAATCGGCTCCTTTTCCGCCTACTATGGCGGGGTCGTTGACTTGGTGTTGCAGCGCATCACCGAAGTCTTTATGACCTTCCCCTTCTTGATGGCGGCGTTGACGGCGGCCACGATCTTGCAGCCGATTATCGGTGGCAAGGCGGGCATTGGCGGGGCGGGCCTGATTACGGCTGGTATCGCCATCATCATCTTCGGCTGGATGGGCTATTCGCGTCTGATTCGCGGCGACATCTTGTCGGTGCGTGAGCGCGACTACGTAATGGCCGCGCGTGCCGTCGGTTCCAAGGACTTCCGAATCATGCTGCGCCACATCATCCCCAACGCCGTATTCCCGACGTTGGTGGTCGCCTCGCTCGACATCGGCACGTATGTGTTGACCTTTGCCGCGCTGTCTTTCCTGGGGCTGGGCGCAGAGCAGGGCTATGCCGACTGGGGCCAATTGCTGTCCTTCGCGCGCAGTTGGATTACCACGCTCGATCAATATTGGTACATCGTGTTCTTCCCCGGCATCACGTTGGTGTTGTTCGTTCTGGGCTGGAACTTGGTGGGCGACGCGGTGCGTGACATCATGGATCCGCGCATGCGCAAGACCCGCTAAATTGCCTGGCGGTTCACATCATGGCCTCTCCTGTTAAATTAGGAGAGGCCATTTGTATTATTGGCCGGGTTGATCGATAATCGGCTTCACTACGGGTTGGATTAGGTTTTAGGATGAATGACTGGTTACGGATAAGTCGTTGGGGCCGCGTTGTTCCGATCGGCTGGGTGGTGCTGATCGCATTGGCTGTATTGGGCTTGAGTTTGTTCCCAGTTGTCGGTCGTGCCGAGGCGCAACCGGCCGCTACACGCACGCCGTTCTCCAATCCCACGGCGACACCACCCACGCAAGGCGGCAATGGCGCCAACACTTTTCAGGTGTATTGCATGCCCTGTCACGGCGATCTGGGCCAGGGCCTGACCGATGAATTTCGCAATCGGCAATATCCGCCCGAGGATGTGAACTGCTGGAAGTCGGGTTGTCACGGCGCGCGGCCTTACGAAAACGGCTTTACGCTGCCGATCACGATTCCACACCTGATCGGCCCGGGCGCGCTGACCAAGTTTCAGACGGCGCAGGCCCTGTACGGCTTTGTGCGCGGCGCGATGCCGTTCAATGCGCCCGGCTCGTTGAGCGATACACAATACGTGAATCTGACCGCGTATTTGCTTGAAGAAAATCAATTCGCCCCCAGGGGCGTGCAGCTCGATGTGAACACTCTGGCGGCCATCAAATTACACGCCGGTCCGTCCGCGCCCGATCAAGTCCTGCCGCCCGACGGCGATTCCAGCGGCCTGTTGATCGGTTTGTTGATCTTTGTCGGGGTGGCCACACTGCTTTCAATTCTGACGCGCCCGCGACGGACAAAGGCTTAGGCCCATGCCACACATTCTCGTGAATGGCATTCAACTGTACTATGAATCTTTCGGGGACGATCATCCGGAGCGTGCCCCGATTGTGCTGATCCACGGCTCGACGCTGACGGGCCAGGCCGACTGGCGGGCGGTCGCGCCGCTGTTGGCCACGCGCTATCGCGTCATCGTGCCGGACTGTCGCGGGCACGGCCAGAGCGAAACGACGCACACTTACTCGTTCAAAGAACTGGCCGCCGATGTGGCCGCACTGATTCGCGCCCTGGGTTATGAACGTGCGCATCTCATCGGGCACAGCAATGGCGGTAACGTTGCGCTGGTGACGTTGCTGGACCATCCCGAGGTCGTGCAGACGTGCATTCCGCAAGCGGCTAATGCCTACGTCAGCCAGGATTTGATCGAAAAAGAACCTGCCATCTTCGACCCCGACCGCGTAGCGCGCGACGATCCCAATTGGCTGAACGAGATGATCGCGCTGCACAGCCCAACGCACGGCGCAGACTACTGGCGTGAACTGTTGCAACTGACCGTACGCGAGATCATCAGCGAACCTAACTATACGCCGAAGCAACTGTCTAAAGTCAAGCGCCCGGTGCTGGTGATTCAAGGCGAGAACGATCGCGTCAACGCGCCGATGAAGCACGCGCAGTTTATCGCGCAGCACATTCCTCTGGCAGAATTATGGCTGCCATCCGACATCGGCCACAACGTCCACACCGATCAGCCGCTGGACTGGTTGAAGCGCGTCTTCGATTTTCTGGAACGACGCGGCGATGACGTGAACGACGCCTTGTATCGCCTCAAAGAACAGCGCTATTCCGACAATCGCACCACAATTTTTGAGGTGCACTTCTCCTCTCTCCCTGTGGGAGAGAGGCCGGGAGTGAGGGGGGCCGTCCTCACCCCCGATCAACGCCGCGCCGCCCGCAAACTGTTGCCCAAGGGCAGCGCCGATCACATTCGCGTCTTGCTCAACGACGACACACCGTGGGCGCTGGTGAATCGATCGGTGGCGGATGTGCGCCGCGAGCCGCGCAGCAGCGCGGAGCAGATGACGCAGCTGCTCATCGGCGAAGCGGTGCGTGTGTTGGACACGCACGATAATTGGCGGCTGATCCGTTGCGAGGCCGATGGCTACATTGGGTGGAGCCGCGCGCGTGCGCTGCACATCTGCGATGCAGTCGCCGTGACTCAATATCAATCGGCGGCCAAATGGCTAATCGCTGCGCCGTTGGCAGCCGCGTATGATCGACCCTCGCGTTCGGCCGCCATGATCGGGCAATTGCCCTTTGGTGCGCGCTTACCCATCGTAGAGGAGACGCCGAACTTCATCTGGCTGCGCTTGCCCGACGGCCGCGTGTGGTGGGTGGCGCGTGGCGATGGCTTGCCCAAGGCTCAGCACCCCAAGCCTACCAAAACTGGTATCGCCGCCACGCTTGATCGGGTTGGGCGCTTCGTGGGCACGCCCTATTTGTGGGGCGGACGCAGTCCCTTTGGTTATGATTGTTCTGGTCTGGCGCAGGCGTTTTATCATTTCATGGGCGTGTCCATTCCGCGTGATGCTGATCAACAATTTACCGTGGGTCAGCCGGTTGACAGCACACCGCAGCCCGGCGATCTGCTGTACTTCAGCGACGATGACGACGACCTGCTCGATCCGCGCCACGCGAACATCACCCATGTCGCCCTCTCGCGCGGCGGCGATGAGATGATTCACGCTAACGGCACGACCTGGAACATCGCCTACAACAGCCTCGATCCCGCCAGCCCGATTTATAATGCGTGGCTGAAAGAGCATCTGGTCGGAATAAGACGCTTTCGCTAACGTGGTACGTATTGCGTGGTGCGTGAAGAACACGAAACACGCACCACGTATCACGCATTACTCGTCATGACTTTAACTTACGAACCACTTACCCTCAATCTCCGCACTCCCTTCCGCATCGCGCACGGCGTCAGCGAACAACGCCACAATGTTGTGGCCCACATCGGCGACGGGCTGGGGGAAGCCGCCGCGGTGGCCTATCACGGCGAGACGCAGCAGAAGATCATGGACTATCTGGCCGCCGTGGCCGATCAGGTGGGCGATGATCCGTTCGCGTTGGAAGACACGCTGAACTCACTGCCGCTGGGATCGCAAGCCGCGCGTGCGGCGATCGATCTGGCCTTGCACGATCGGTGGGGCAAAGCCTTAGGCCAACCGTTATACCGATTGTTTGGGTTGACGCCCGATCGGCTGCCGCTGACGTCGTTTACCATTGCTATGGATGAACCGGAAGTGATGGCCGAACGCGCCAAAGCATCTGGCTTGCCCATTATCAAAATCAAATTGGGCGGCGCGGATGATGAAGCGATGGTGCGCGCCATCCGATCGGCCACGACGGCGAAATTGCGCGTCGATGCCAACGCGGGTTGGACGCGCGAACAGGCCGCCGATCTGATTCCGCGCCTGGCGCAATACGATCTGGAATTTGTGGAACAACCGTTGCCGGTGGGTGATATTGAGGGCTTGCGCTGGTTGCGGTCGTTGAAGTTAGGCGTGCCCATTTTTGCCGATGAGCCGATCAAGACGGCGAAGGACGTGGTCGCGCACGCGGGCGCGATCGATGGCGTGGTGATCAAGTTGATGAAGACGGGCGGCCTGCGCGAAGCGTTGCGCGCGATTGCGGTGGCGCGGGCGCACGATTTGCAGATCATGATCAGTTGCATGGTCGAATCCTCGATCGGCGTGACGGCGGCCGCGCACATTGCGTCGCTGTGCGACTACGCCGATCTGGATGGGCCGCTGTTGATTGCGAACGATCCCTATCACGGGGTGCGTTACGACGGCGCACGCTTGATCGTGCCGGAGACGCCGGGGTTGGGTGTCGGGTGAGGGTATAGCTGTGCCTAATCAAGCGACGATTCTGGTAGTCGATGACGATAAGATCATCGCCGGTTTTCTGTATGAATTGCTGACGAATGCCGGGTACACGGCGCGCGTGGCGCGCGGCGGCCAGGAAGCGCTCGATCGGTTAGCGTCGCCCGAACGGGACGAGATCGATCTGGTGCTGCTGGACGTGATGATGCCGGACCTGGACGGCTTCACGGCCTTGAAGCGTTTGCGCGCTGCGCCGCGCACCGAGCATTTGATCGTCATCATGTTGACGGGCCGCGATAATCCCGTGGAGAAAACACGCGGTCTGCAATTGGGCGCAGATGATTACATTGCCAAGCCCTTTGATGCGAACGAACTATTGGCGCGCGTCAATTCGATGCTGCGCCTGCATCGTGCCGAGCAGAGTTTGTGGGTGCGCAATCAAGCCTTGGCCGCGCTGAACGCGGTCGCGCAGACGATCGGTCGGGCCGTGGAATTGCCGGATGTGCTGAATTCGGCGTTGGATCAAGTGCTGGCGTCGCTCGATCTGATCGCGGGCTTCATCACCTTGCGCGCGGCTACCGGACGGCAGGTCATTGCCGCGCAGCGCTGGCCGACGCCGGATGTGGCGCGCGATCTGCTGATTGCCGAACAGGTGGCGCAAGCGGGGCAGGCCCAATTGTATTTGCGCACGCCGCCCGCCCGCACGGACCTCATCGACATCACGATTGAATATGGCGCGGCCTGCGTGCCGTTGATCAGCCGCAATCGGGTGTTGGGCACGTTGATCGTGGTGGGTCTGCCGCCCGGCAGCGGCGAAGCGCTGAATTTGCTCGTATCGATTGGCAGTCAGATCGGCGCGGCGGTCGAGCGTGCCCGCCTGTATCACGACGCCCAACAGCGCAGCGAAGACCTAGCGGTGCTTAATGAGATCACCCGCGCGGTCACGTCGTCGCTGGAACTCGATCGGGTGTTGACGATGTCGCTGCACAGCATCCGTCAAACGCTGCACGTCGAGGCCGGCTCGCTAGTGTTATTCGATGCCGAATCGGGCGAACTGCAATTTCGCAACACGCTGGATGCGGTCGAGACGTGGATTCGCGCCGATGCCGATCAGATTGGCGGCGGCCTGATCGGACGGTTGGTGGCGACGCACGAGCCGTTGGTGTCGAATGAACCGCAGCCCGATCTGCTGCCCTATGAGTTGCGTATCCGTAATCTGTTGGCCGTGCCGTTGATTGTGAAGAGCCGCGTACTGGGCGCGATTGTGGTGTTGAATCGCGATGAAGGC
>JAGOBP010000238.1 GCA_017999195.1 Thermoflexales bacterium | reverse complement strand
GCAATACATCTCGGAACAAAGCGTCTGGAACGACATCAAGATTCTGCTGATGACGATTCCGGCGGTCGTTACCGGTCGCGGTGCGTATTAGCAATGAACAATGCTCAATTAACAATGAAAAATGACAAATGACCAACACGCATCACGCAACACGCAACACGAATTACGCAATACGAGTTATTCACTAAGGCGGTCACCCATGCGTAAACTCCTCATCATCCTCGGCGTCCCGATTGACGATCTGACGATGCCGGACGCGCTCGATCGCATCGCGGGCTTCATCGCGGCGGGGCGAGCGTCGGGCAAGGTGCATCAGATCGCCACGGTCAACGCGGACTTCGTGGTGAAGTCGTTGAAAGACCCGGAACTGCGCTTCTTGCTGCAAGAAGCCGATATGGCCACCGCCGATGGCATGCCGCTGGTCTGGGGCGCGCGACTGTTAGGCGTGCCGCTGGAAGGCCGTGTCACCGGCGCGGATTTGGTGCCGGCCCTGGCCGAACGCGCCGCGCAGCAAGGCTATTCCATATACCTCTTGGGCGCGGCCCCCGGCATCGCGGCCAAGGCCGCCGAAGTGCTCACGGCCAAACATCCCACGCTCAAGATTGCGGGCCTCATGTCGCCGCCCAATAAGCCGGTGCTGGAAATGAGCCATGACCTTGTCGATCAGATCAACGCGGCCAGACCGGATATTCTGCTGGTCGCCTTTGGCAATCCCAAGCAAGAAAAATGGATCGGCATGCACGCGCGTGATCTGAAAGTGCCGGTCGCCATCGGCGTGGGCGGCACGCTGGACTTCATCGCGGGCAAGACCAAACGCGCCCCGCAGTGGATGCAGAAGTCCGGCCTGGAATGGATCTATCGTTTGCTGCAAGAACCGCGCCGCCTGTGGAAGCGCTACGTCGTGGATATGTTCGGCTTCGGCACGTTCTTCGTGCGGCAGTGGTGGCTCATGCGCGGACAGTCTTCGCCCAGCCCTGCCCTGCCCCACAGCGACGCAATTATGCTGGAAAACAAGGCGATTTTGAAGGTGACGGGCCGCTTGGATCGCGGTAACCAATCGGGTTTTGTGACCAACGCCGAAGCGGCCTTGGCGCAAACGCCGTTCCTCATCATCGATTTGTCCGCCGCGACCTTCATCGATAGTGCCGCGATCGGATCACTGGTGGCTCTGGGCAAGAAGGCGCGCGACGCGGGCGGCGATGTGCGTTTGGTCGCCGTGCCGGAACCCATCAAGCGCACATTGGCCTTGATCAAACTCGATCGGTTTTTTGAGATGCTGCCGTCGATCGACACCGCGCTGACTGCCTCGACCGCGCCGGTTGAAGTTGCGCCGCGCGCGGTGCAGCAGTGGAACGTCATCAAGGTGCCGCGCCGCTTCGATGCGCAGACCGCGCCCGACATCCTGCGCGACTGCGAAGCCGCCCTGACCACCAACGCGCGCCTGGTGCTGGACTTCAGCGAGACGGCCTTCTTAGCCAGCGCCGGTTTGGCCGCGCTGTTAAAACTGAATCGCGCCGCACACGATCGCGGCGGCGAATTGCGACTGGCCGCCTGCTCTAAAGACGTGGCACGCGTGATCGAGTTAGTGAAGTTAGATAAGACGCTATCGCTGTACGCCACGCTGCAAGCGGCGACGGCGTCTACGACGACGTAAGGAGAAAGCCATGAAAGCAATTTTGCTGGCTACTGGCGAAGCCGCGCGCTTGCGGCCCGTGACGGATCACCTGCCGTCGCCGCTACTGCCCATCGCCAACCGGCCCGTCATTGTCTACGCCATCGAGACGCTGGTGCGCGCCGGACTCAAAGACATCACCGTGGCGGTGCATCACCTCGCGGGCAGCATCGAAGCGTACTGCGGCGATGGCCGCCGTTGGGGCGCAGCGCTGACGTATGCCGTGCTGCCACAGCCCTTCGGCTCGGCGGGCGCGCTGAAGTGGGCGGCTGCTTACGCGGCGGCCGAAGAAACGTGCGTCGTGCTGCCCGCCGACGAACTGCTGGATGTCGATCTGAGCAAAGCGCTGGACGCGCATCGATCGAGCGGAGCCGCCGTGACCGTCATGGCACGCGCGCAGCGCGATCAGCCCCGCAACCCGATCGGGGTGGATGCCGCCCGCCAGATCACGGTGGCTACGCGCGACGGCGATTGGAGCAACGCGACCGTCCTCGATAACATCGGTGCGTACATCCTGGAACCGGCGGCGCTTAAGTTCATTCCCGATCGCACCCGCTGCGACCTGGCGGCCGATCTCTTGCCCGCACTGATCGCGCAGCAAACCAACGTCATGGCGCATACCATCGACGGCTACTGGAACACGCTGGACACGCCCGCCGATCTGCACACCGCGCAGTTGGTGGTCCTGCACAGCGCGCGGCGCAATCCGCCCGTGACCAGCAAATTGCCCAAGATCGCGCATCCGTATATCGAGGGCAAACAGATCGCCGACGGCATCTGGATCGGCCGCAACACCGCCATTCATCCGTCGGCCAAGATCGCCGCGCCCATCGTCATCGGTGACAACGGCCAGATCGGGCGCGAGGTTGAACTGGGGCCGAACGTGATTCTGGGTGCGAACGTCGTGATCGATGATGAAGCGACTTTGACCAATAGCACGATCACCGATCACACCTACGTGGGCCGTCTGGTCAAGATCACCGATCGGGTGGTGCACCGCACGCAGTTGATTGATTTTAGCGGCGAGAATACGCCCGTGGTCGATCGCTTTTTGTTGAGCGAAACGGGGCTATCGCTGACCGGCCAGGCGACGTGGCGCGTTGTCGATGTGATCGTCGCCAGCCTGACGTTAGTCGGCGTGTCGCCGCTGTTGCTCCTGATCGGCTTGTGGTCTATACTGCGCACGGGTCGCCTGTTCGTACGCACGCCGCTGATCAAATCACGCCAGGGCGAGCCAGTCGCCTTCGACAGCCTGCGCTTCAATGTCCTGAAAAACGCGGAACTTGATCAGCTGCCGCAACTCATCAACGTCCTGCGCGGTGATCTGAGCCTGGTGGGCGTCAAGCCGCTCTCGCCTGCCGAAGCCGACCGCGTGACCGACGACTGGCAGAAGCAGCGCTACACCTGCCCGGCCGGCTGCACGGGCGAATGGTACGTCCAGACTCAACCGGCCAGCACGTTGGACGAAGTGCTGGTCGCCGATGCTTACTATGCCGCCACGCGCAGTGCGCGCGGCGATTTGCGCCTGTTGCTGCGCACCCCGCGGGCGTGGTGGCGACGGCGACAATCTAGCCCGAAAGGATAAGAGCATGCCCCCGATTACACGCACACTTGGAAATAACCTCATCGTTGTTGAATTGCACGGGCGCTTTGAAACCACGGTTGCCCAGGACTTTATCGTCTGGTTCAACGACCTCATGCTGGTCGACACGCCGCGCGTGCTCGTCAACCTGAGCAACGTCAAGCTGATGGGTTCTACTGGCCTGACGGTCCTGATCTATGCGTTGAAACGCCTGCGCGAGCGCCGCAGTGATTTGTATCTGTGCAATGTGCCAGTCACCGTGCAGCAGGTCTTCAAACTCACCCGGCTCAACCTGGTGTTCACCATTTTCCGCGACGAAGCGGAAGCGCGCCGCGCCCTGTCGGCCGCCGTCGATCTCAACCAACTCTAAGACTTTTCAAGGGGTAAACCATGGATATTCGCACGCATACCGTTGAAGGTGTTACCGTCATCGAATTGACCGGCCGCTTTACGGCCGCCGTCGCGCCGCAGCTGGTCGATCTGCTGCAACGCACTGCCGGGAAAAACAGCGCTCAGATCGTCGTCGATCTGGGGGGCGTGTCCTTCATCGATTCCAGCGGCCTGTCGGCACTGGTGCTGGGCATGAAGCGCTGCCGTGAAAACGAGGGCGATCTGCGCCTGTGCCGGTTGCAAACGCCCGTGCGCATGATCTTTGAATTGACGCGCCTGCATCAGGCGTTTGAGATTCACGGCGACGAGGGCGCGGCGGTGCGGGCCTTCGCGCGAGCCTGAGCATGGACCTCAGCCAAGCGCAACAAGCCTGTCTGGCCGATCTGGCGCAGGTCTGGCTGACCGCCGGCGCGACCCGGTTTGTCGTGCAGGTCGGCCCGGCTAGCTATGCCTGGGGTGCCGCCGTCGATCGTCCGCCCGATCTCAGCGTGACGCTGAAGTCCGGGGAACTGAGCGTGTGGGACGTCACCGGCCCGATCGGGCTGGCGCGGCTGGCCGCCGATGCACGCCTGATCGAGCATTCGCTGCGCCAGGAAAACGAACTCAACGAGATGACGTCGGCGCTGATCGATCTGCAAGATCAGCAGTTGGCGTTGTACGCGCTGACGGAATCCACGCGCAGTCAACTGGAACTGGAACCGGCCTTACGCGGCATAACGCATGAGACGGCGCGGCTGCTGGGTGCGCGCGGCGCGGTGGCCTATGTGCCGCTGGCCCCGGCGCCGGTGGCCGCGCACAGCCCGTCGCCGGTGTTTACGCCGGACGAATTGCAGGCCGTCTGGCAGGTGGCCGAGGCGGGCCGCCAAGTGCTGCTCAGCCAGCACGATACGCCCGGCCTGTTGCCTGCGCCAGTGGAGCAGGCGCTGGTCGAGTCGATTCAATTGCGCGGCTCAAGCGCAGCCTTGCTGGTGGCCTACAACAAACCGGGCGGCTTCGGCGCGCCCGATCGCAAACTGCTGCACGCCATCGCCGAACACGCGGGCGCGCAGATCGACAATGCTCGCCTGCACCGCGAGGCGCTGACGCGCGAACGCCTGCAAACCGAGATGGATCTGGCGCGGCGCGTGCAGATGCAATTGCTGCCCGTGCGGCCGCCGCGCGTGCCCGGTCTGGACTTGTTTGCGCGCTCTACGCCCGCGCTGGATGTGGGCGGCGATTTCTTTGATTTCATCGCCACACCCGATCGCCCATTGATGCTGACCGTGGGTGATGTAGCGGGCAAAGGGCTGGCCTCGGCCTTGTTGATGGCGATGGCGCACACGGTCATTCGTACCGGCGCCAAGTATCTGGACTCGCCTGCGGCCGTGCTGCGGCGCGTAGCCGCCGACCTGTACGACGATTTCTCGGAAATTAGCATGTTTGCCACGACCTTTGTGGCGCAGTATCGCACCAGTCGCTGTGAGGTGTGGTACGCCAACGCCGGTCATTCGCCGGTCATGTATTGCCCGGCGGGCGGCCCGGCGCGCCTGGTCGAAGCCGACGCCATGCCGCTGGGCATCCTGCCCGACTGCGATGCGCGCGATCACGCGCTGCCGCTGGGCGCGGGTGATGTGCTGGTGATCATGACCGATGGCTTTAACGAGACCTTTGATCTGAATGATGAAATGTTTGGTTATGATCGGTTGCTGCGCGTGATCGAAACGCACGCCGATCGGTCCGCGGACACGATCGGGGCCGCGTTGTTTGCCGCCGTCGATGACTTTGGCGCGGGTCATCCGCCCGATGATGATCGCACACTGATCGTGATGAAGGGGTGTGCGGTATGACTCCACCCATCGTAGTCCGCCTGGATGTGCCCGCCGATATCCTGTATCTGGGCATCATCACCAGCAGCCTAAACGAATTGATCATGGCGCAGCCGCTGGCCGAACCGGAACTCACCAGCCATAATATCCAACTGGCCGTGCATGAAGTTTGCATGAACATCATCGAGCACGCCTACGCCGATCAGCCGGGCGGCCGCATCGCGCTGACGCTGACTGTCGAGCCGCCGTCCGGCGCGCAGGCCCGCCGCCTGATCGTCGAACTGCGCGACACGGGCGCGCACAGTTTTGATCCCGCCGCCATCGCCGCGCCCGATCTGGATGTGCCGCAAGTGGGCGGCTATGGTCTGTTTCTGGTGCAGCAACTGATGGATGAGGTGCAGTACGATCCGCAGCCCAACGATCATCGCTGGCGACTGGTGAAATACCTGGAGAACTGATCTATGACGACGATTCTGATTGTCGACGACAACTCGACCAGCCGACGCATGTTGAGCTATACGCTGACGAAACACGGCTATACCGTCGTCACCGCCGAGAACGGCTGCGACGCGCTGGGCCAGTTGGAAGCACAGCCGGTCAGCCTGATCCTGAGCGACATTGCCATGCCGGAAATGGACGGGCTGTCTTTCTTGAAGGCCGTGCGGGCCGACGCCCGCTGGCACGATCAACCGGTGATCATGATCACCGCCAGCGGACAAGATCACGATCGACTGGAAGCGCAGGCGGCCGGCGCCGACGGCTTTCTGACCAAACCAATCGGCTCGTATGAACTTCTCGATCTGGTCGGGCAATTTGTGCTGAAGCGCCATACCGGAGCACAGGCATGACGCCCGCTACCAGCTCATCGGACGAATTGGCCTTGATGACGGCGGTGGTTGACCTGGCTCAGGATGCCATCCTGGTCATTGACGCCGAGCAACACATCCAGCGCTTCAATGCGGCCGCCGAGGACATCTTTGGCTATGCCGCCAGCGAAGCGCTGGGGCAGCTCGTCAGCGTCTTGATCCCAAATCGTTTTCAGGCCAGTCACGCCGAGCACGTGCGGCGTTTTGCGGCGTCCCAACAGGGCCGGCGTCACATGGGGCGCGAACGCCTGATTATGGG
>JAGOBP010000237.1 GCA_017999195.1 Thermoflexales bacterium | reverse complement strand
GGGATTACTCTCGGCGTGCCGGCCATGCACGCAGTTGACATGCATGCGATCGTTCACGGGTTGCAGCGGGATGCGTGTCTTTTCGACATCCACGCGCCCCCCGCCCACCCACACCAGCGACGGCACAAACAAAAACCGATCGGACTGGTTGATCATCGTGATCTCGTGCTGTTTGCCCAGCACGCTGCCCAGATACATCGCGGCCGTGTGACCAGCAAAGCCTGCTCCAATGATGACGACTTTAGCCATAGCAATTCTCCCTTTCAGAATAGGCCCAGCGGCGAACAGCGCACGGCAGATGGCAGTTATGGACGGTGACGACCGTCGCGGGCCGCCCCGGCCGCATAATCCAACATCAGAATCTGGCCCGCCTCCAACGTAATCGTCCGATCGAAGACGCTCACGGTGCGGCTCAGCGCCGTATCACCCTCGAATTGGAATCGAACGTGATATGCACCCGGCGACAAAACAATGTCCTTAAACAGCGACGCCGTCCGATCGGACAACAAGTCCGAGAGCGCATAAGTCTCCTCGAACAAGATTTGATCGTCGGCCTTCAAGATCAACCGGATCGGCGCGGCAGACTGCGCGACATCGATCGTGCGTGCATCTGATCGCGCGTCGAACAACCTCGCGGGTGACGGTTGCACAATCTGCACGCGCGCCTGATCCGCGGCGTACGGCGTATAAGGCAGCCAGTTCAGCGCCACCGAGGCGGCATACAATACGGCGACCAGCATCAAAGCGGGGATCAAATTGCGCCAACTCAACGGCAGCGTCATGCGGCCAGGCGCAGGCCGATCGGGGGCGAGTGGTGCGCGCAAACCCTGGGCGAAATCATCGGGCGGCAGCCAATACGTGCCGTTCGGCGCGTTGGCGTAATTGCGGCGCAAACGCGGCATGCGCGTGCGCGTCAAGCGGCCCTCAGTAAACACGTTGCCTTCGCGTCGCGCACAATCGCCGGGGGGACAGCCAATGACGCGCGCCTCAGTCGCGCCCAAATCGAGGGCACGCGACACTAAATCGGGTGGTGCCGAGGCCACGCACGGCAGCGTAATCACTTCCAGCGCCTCGTCGGTCGTCGCCAAACCGATCGGATTGAGGTACCGCCGCGCGCCCTGATCGGCGTGGCGTTCGCACGTGTACGCAATCGTCACTTTGCCGTTCGGCACACGTTCCCGCGCCGAGGCCACGCGCTTCTCCACAATCGCCCACAGCGCGTTATGCGACAGCGGGCCAATCGAGATGGCTTGCACATCGCACGAGCCGACACAGACGCCGCACGACACACACAAATCCAGGTTCTCAATCGCGATAAATTTGTGAATCTTGCCGTCGGTGCGCGGCTGCATGGTGATAGCCTGATACGGGCAATCGAGCGCGCACTTGGTGCAGCCCGTACACCGATTCTTATCGATGGTTACTGGTACCACTGCCTTGCGGCGCGGCGGCAGCCACGGAAACACGGCCACAATCGCTACCGCCACTAAGGCGACCAGCCACAGGACATTGGCCGTCCCACCGATTTCAGCCGGGACGAAGAAGAGATAGAACGGATCGAGCGGTACTGGGCCGGGCACCTTAGCCAGATTCGCGGGCTGCAACATGCCTAGCGGCGCAAGGGCCGAGATGACGATCACGACTACGGCAATACCGATGAGCCAATGGCGCGCAGGCAGGAATTTGGGGCGGCTTAGCCGCTTGACGTGCAGCCAATAACCGACCGCGACGATGACAAACAACAAAATATGCGCCAACAACAACAAGCCGATCCAGATCCAACTGGTGTCATTCACCCAGGCCGATTGGATGTCGGCGACGAAATTGGCGCTGGTCCCAAAGAGCCGCCCCAACCAGTTGGCCAAACTGTTGATGATCAGTTGCGCGCGCTGATCCCAGACTAGCCAATAGCCGGTGATACCATCCAGCACCAGCACCGCTACCATCAAGACGCCTGTCACCCAAGCCAGCCAGCGCGGCCCGCGAAAACGCCCCATAAAAAACAACCTAAAGCCGTGTATCACGCTGACGACAATGGCCGCGTCCGACGCATAGCGATGGATGGCCCGAATCACGTGCGCGACTAACTGGCTTTCCATTTTGGAGACAGCATGATAGATCACATCAAAACCGAACTGTACAAAGAAGGATAAATAGATGCCGGTTGCGGCGACAATCAGCCACAAGAAGACGGCAATCGTGTCCGTGTGATATAAGGGGTTATAGGCCGGGTTGCCGACAATGCGATTGATGGGGCGTTCGACTGCCAGGGCGAATCGTTCCAGCCAGCGTAGAAGCGCGCTGCGTTGCGGCTGCCAGGGCTGACCAGTGGGGTCAAACAACGTGATCGGGGTGGCGGTGCTGGCCGGGGTTGTGTCAGTCGGGGCGATGCAATCTTGCTCAGGAGACACACCCGGCAAAACATCCGGGCGTTCAGTTTTAGACAAGCCAGCACCTCAATTCGAATATATGCCGAACCGCATTCAGTCCAAATAAACCTCAGACTTCCGAAATCACTGTCGTGGCGCGCAAAGTTGCGCACGACAGGACTTCGGAAGTCTGATTTCAATCTCGATGGTGCTTAGCAGCGATTACGGTTGTTGCCAGGTCCGCAGGAAGGCGATGACATCCGCCAGTTGCTCTTCGGTCAGTCGTCCGGCAAAACTGCGCATGGCCGTATTGACGCGCCCCGTCAACGTCAGCGCCAGGACATCGGCGTTGGTGCTGGTCTGAATGAAGACGTTGGGCTTCAGTTTTCGGCCGACACCGCCCTGCCCGTCAGAACCGTGGCACCCGACGCAGGCGTCCTTATACACCGCCTCGCCCTTTGTTGCATCACCGACGGGCCACTGCTTGCGGAACTCGCCCAGATCAGTGAGCGCTTTGGTCAAATCACCCGATTGGATGGTGTTGGCAATCGGATCGAATTGAGCCAGGCCCGGACCAAAGGCCAGCGGCTTGGCACGATTGAGATAGAACAGCGCGTCCTTGTCGTCCTTCTGGCTCAGCGCAAACAACGCCTGATCCAGCAAGTCCGCCACCGTCGTAATCGGCAGCACCGTTTCGCCCTTGCGCCACGCCGTAATCAAGGCGATGAGGTCCTCGACCTGATTGGGCGACAAGACTGTGCCCCAAGTCGGCATGCCCTTAGCCGGGCGTCCACCGTTGATGGTTTGGCGATACCAATCATCATCCAGTTCGTTCAAGCGCTGCACGTTGTTGATGGCTGGCGCTACGCCGCCGCCCTTGCCGTCTTCACCGTGACAGACAAAGCACGTACCATTGAAGAGCGACAGGCCGCGCGCCGCATCGGGCGTGAAGGCATTTGCCACCACTTCCGGCGCAGTCGGTTCCCAAGCGCGCAGGAAGGCCACCACATAGCGGATGTCTTCATCCGTCAATGGGCCGCCGTTCGATTGCGCCCAGGCGGGCATCAACGTGTTGGGGCGACCCACGCTAATGAAGCCCGCCAACACCTGATCGGTCGCATTGGCCAACAAGAGTTTGTTGTTCAGCGCCGGACCGACGCCGCCTTCGCCGCGGGTGCCGTGACAGGCGGTGCAATTGGCCACATAGAGTAAGCGGCCTTGCTGGACATTGAATTTGTTGACCGCTGTACTGGCATCAGCCATGCGCGTCGGCTCAATGCCCAACGCTACGGCCAGGGCCGCGATCGCGAATACCGTTAAAATCAGGCCAACCAAGACTGGCCGTCGATAGTTTTCTGTTTGCATAGGTAAGCCGCCTTACGCTTTCGTGGTTTGGCTTGCATCGAAGCCGGCGCGCTGGATGGGGTTGCCGGTATCCACAAAAACTTCGCCGTCTTTGATGCTGACCGGGAAAATGTCCATCGGACGCGGGGCCGGGCCGCCGGTAACAACGCCGTGTTCGTCATACAATGAACCGTGGCACGGGCAGTGGAATTGCTTTTCCTCTTCCACCCAGGGCACACTGCACCCCAGATGCGTACAGCGCTGCCAGAAGGCCATGAAACTACCATCGTCAAAGCGGCGCAGATAGAAGCGCCCGGCCTTGACCTGGTTAATGCTGCCCGGCGCGAATTCAGCCACTGTGCCGGCGCGCAAAATGCCGCCAAAGCCGCCACTGCTGACCGGTTTCAGAAAGTTGAACACTGCGCCCAGCGTTTCGCCGCCCAGAGCCACCAGTGCGGCTCCCCACGCGACGCCCAAAAACTGGCGTCGATTGACGCGAGGCTGATCGGAATGAGTCGAATTGGATTTCATATCAGGATCCTCGTTTTACAGACTGCTGAACGGGTTGTAACCGTTGGGCATATCCCACGGCAAGAACAACCGGAAGCCCGGTCCGCGGAACAGGAAGCCGGTCAACGTCAACACGATGGCTGAAACCAACAACATGGTGAACAGCGTCAACATGATCTCGCGCGCATTGGTGGTGCCCGGCTTGAAGCGCCACAGCACCAGCACCGGCAGTACCACAATCAGCGCCAGCAAGCCGCCCGGAATCACGGCCTGGGTGATGAATGACGGCAGCACCTCGCGCAACAGTTCACGCGGCGGGAAAGCGGTGTCCAGCAAAATGAAGGCCGGAATCGCCACCAGCGCGTACAGCGTCGTGCGGAAAACAATGCGCTTGCCGCGCGGCGAGGTAAACCACCGGCCAGTCCCATCACGACTGTTATCGATATAGGGAATTGCAATCAGGAACAGCACCGCCAGCGTGGGCAGCATGATGCCGGCCAGCGTGGGATGCATGTGCTCCAGCATCTCTTGCAAGCCCATGAAGTACCACGGGGCTTTCGCCGGATCGGTCGTGATGAGCGGATTCGCCAGGCTTTCCAGCGGCGCATTTTTGAGCAGCGAGAAGAGCAACAAGCCCAAGCCCGCGCCCAGCGCAATCAGCAATTCCAAAATAGCCACAATCGGGAAGGCAAAGACTGTATCATCGGGGCCTTTATCCACCATCGTGGTGCGCCCGCGGACGATTTCAACCAGGCTGTACGTCTTGCCGGATGATTTGGCAAACGGTTCTTTCGTTGGGGTAGTAGTCACGATAGCCTCCGTTAGCCCTGGGTCTTGTCGTCGACCGATTTGACTTCATTCGCCGCCAGGCCGCCGTCTTTACGCACCCGCCAGACATGCACGGAAATCAGCAGCGCCAGAATCATCGGGATGAGCATGACGTGCAGCGCATAGAAGCGCGTCAACGCCTCCTGGCCGACTTCCGGCCCGCCCAGCAACATTTGCTTGATCGTCGCGCCCATCAGCGGCTCATACGAAGCCACACTCGTGCCGACGGTGATGGCCCAATAGGACAGCTGATCCCACGGCAGCAAGTAGCCCGTGAAACTCGCGACCAACGTCAAGAGCAGCAACACGACGCCGATCACCCAGTTGAATTCACGCGGGGGTTTGTATGCGCCGGTGTAAAACACGCGAATCATGTGCAGGGCCGTGGTGATCACCATCAAGTGCGCGCCCCAGCGATGCATGTTGCGCAACAACTGGCCCAGGGGAATCTCGGTCTGCAAGCGCGTGATGTCCACAAAGGCGCGCTCGACCGAGGGCACGTAGTAGAACATGAGCAACAAGCCAGTGATCGCCAGTTCCAAAAACACCACCGCTGTCAACACGCCCAAGCCCCACGAATAAGTCGCCTTGAGGCTCTTGCGGCTGACCTTAACCGGGTGCAAATGGAAGAACACATTGGTCGTCATGACCAGTGAGCGGTCGAGCGGATTATCCGGCCAGCCATGCCGGAAGAAGGAGCGCCAAACGCGCGATCGGGTAATTGAATCAATGAGAGATGACATGCCTACTCCTAGAGGTGAAGTGAGTCAGCAAGCTGACCTGGGATTCGGACGCACACTATCGATACGCGAGCGTTTCCTTAAACCGGAATGCTTCCATGGTAATGGCATCGGTGGGGCACCGATCAGCGCACAAGGCACACCGCGTGCAGGCCGCGTCATCTTTGAGCATGGCGGCCACACCCTGTCGCACATCGCCAGCCAGCGAGTCCACCACCGCCGTCAGGGTCGCATCGCCGCGCATATCGTCCAGCGATACAATCTTCAAGCAGTTCCACGGGCAGACATCAACACACGCATTGCACAAAATGCACTTGGTGCCATCAAAGACGGTATTGACACTGCACTCCAGACAACGCTGACCCTGAACGGTCGCCTCATCGACGGTGTAACCCAGCTCGACGACGCTGATGCCCGTGCGACGATCAACCGGCAACGATTGCGGCTTGATGCGTGATTGCTTGGTCCAGCCGGGATACATTATGTGCTCAGGCAATTCAGTCCACTCAGTCGCCACGGCGGTATCCAGCGCGCGGCCCTGAATGTGCTGCTCAATGCCTAAGGCAGCCAAGTGCCCGTCGCGTACGGCGTTGATGATCAAGCGCGGACCATAAGCGACATCGCCGCCCGCGAACACATCGGGCGCGGAGGTTTGTCCGGTGGCTTGATTGATCTCGACCAACCCACGCGGCGACAGACGCACATCGTCCCCCCCGCCGAGCGCGCCCAGATCGGCGGCTTGACCAATCGCGAGAATGACCGTGTCGCAGTCCCAGACTTTTTCCGTACCGGGCTTAAAC
>JAGOBP010000236.1 GCA_017999195.1 Thermoflexales bacterium | reverse complement strand
AATTGGCGCGCACCACATCACTGACGTGGACGAAGTCACGGGTTTGCTCGCCGTCGCCAAAGATCGTCGGCGCTTGCCCGACCTTCATCCGCTCGATGAACTTCGGAATCACGGCGGCATAGTCGCCATTGGGATCCTGTCGCGGGCCGTAGATGTTGAAGTAGCGCAGGCAGGCCGTCGGCAGACCATACGCCCGCTGATAGGTCTGGCAGTAAATCTCGCCCATCAATTTAGTCGCTGCGTACGGGGACAGCGGCTTGGTTTGCGAAGTTTCTTTCAACGGCAGATCAGCGTTGTCGCCATACACCGCGCACGAACTCGACAACACCACGCGCTTCACGTCATAGTGCCGTGCGGCATTCAGCACATTCAACAGACCATCGACGTTGACGGCGTGCGTCAACTGCGGATCGACCATCGATTGCGGCACGCTGACCACGGCGGCCAGATGCAGCACGTAATCGACATTCTTCATCGCGTGGCGCACGGTATCCGCATCGCGCACGTCGCCCTCGATCACGTCCAACGCGCCGTTGCGTATGGAGTCGCCAAACAACTCGATGTTGGAGCGTTTGCCCGTGGCGAAGTTGTCCAGCACACGCACCTGATCATTGCGTTGCAACAGAGCCGCCGTTAAATGCGAGCCGATGAAACCGGCTCCGCCTGTGATCAAAAATAGACTCATAAGTTTTCGCCTCTATAAATCCTAACCTCAGTTCCCATCTCCCCTCTCCTGAAATCAGCCTTTGGCTTTGCTCGCGCGCAGCCTGCGATTTCAGGAGAGGGGGCGGGGGTGAGGCTGAATTTATCGCCTTCTCAAATAGATAGTTACAGATACTGCGCCCACCACGATGATGGCGGCCAGCGCGCCGCCCAGTGCCAGCGGCGGAATTCCCCCGCTCTTGGGTGCGGTAACGTTCGTCGGCGCGGACGGTCGCGGCGTGGCAGTCGGTGTCGGGGTGGCCGCCGCGAGCGCCGTGGGGCTTGGCAACGGCGTAAAGGTCGGCAGGGGCGCCACGGTCGATCGGGCCGCGAGTTGCAGGCCGGTGGCAGCAATGGCAAATTGCCCTGTCCCGTTCGATTGCAACGTCCACAGTTGAACGACCGCACTCAAACGATTCGTCGATGCCGATAGGTCAGTCGTTGCGCCATTGCCCGCATTTGCGATCTGCCCCAACCCGATTGTTTCCACCGCGCCCCAAGTTTGCCCATCGCCCTCGGCATGCAGCAACACACTTTCATTGCCTGCGCCCGCGCTGACGCCATCCAGATACAACGTGCCCGCACCATCACTGGTCAGGCTGGCCGGACCGTCGATGCGTTCGAAGCCGCGAATGGCTTTGGCTTCCGACCAACGCTGTCCGCCATCCAGCGAATACTGGCCCAGCACCGCGCGCTGATCCACTCCGCCTTGCGACTGGGTCTGCGACCACACCAGGTACACCTGGCCCGTTTGCGGCACGGCCAGACGCGGCCAATCGACTGTGCCGCTGGCCACTTCTGCGGCGGTGCTCCACGTCTGGCCGCCGTCCGTCGAGCGCGCAGAATACACGGCTTGCGTGGTCACTTGACCCGGCAGCGAAGTGCGCAGCCACGTCGCGTGCAGCGTGTTGGTCTGCGCATCAAAGGCCAGGCGCGGCTTGTCGACGCTGGTCCACTGCGCGGCGGCCGCATCAACGACCACGGTGGGCGCGGACCACGTCGAGCCGCCATCAGCCGATCGGGTGAAGTAGATGCCGCGTCCTTCGTTGAAGGGCAGCGCGTAGACGACGTACAGATCATCGCTTTGCGGATGAATTACCAGATCGGGCCAGCGCGCCAATCGGCCTGGCGGCGAAACCGTCGTCGCTTCAGACCAGCCTTGCCCGCTGCCGATGTCGCGCACATACGCCCACGCGTGATAGATTTCGCCATCGACCCCGCCGCCCCACATGACGTGCGCGCGTTGTTTGGTGTCCACGCTTACGGCCGGTTGTTCGGCTTTGGGCGCGCGTTGATCATTGGTCAGCGCGGTTGAACTGCTGGCCGTGACCAGCGACCCCGCCGCCCAGCGGCCCTCGCGCGCGACCGCTGCGTAGATTGAAGTCGTTTGATCGTCGGCCACCTGACTCCACACCGCCACGAAGTTGCCTTCGTTGTCGGCGGTGACATCCGGCAGATCAGCGGGCGCGGCTGCGCCGGTGCGTGGCATCAGACTTTCGGGCCGAGTCCATTTGATGTCCAATTGGGGCAGCAGATTGCTCAAGTCCGCGCTGTTCCGGGTAGCCCAAATATCGCGGCCCGTATCACATCCGATGACACCCAGCGTCTGACCGGACACGGCCACGTCCAGGCAATTCAACGCGACCGAGCGCTGCGAGGTCGCATCGAAAAACGTCAGCGACACATCGCGCGGCGGCGACCAACTTTGACCATCCCACGCGGCGACGGTGACTGAGGATGTGCCCGCGGCCAACTGCGCGGCCGAGGCGCGGCTGATGAGCCACAAGCGCTGCTGGCCGTCGGGTTGGTACGACCAATCGGCGCTGCACCGGCTGAGGCTGCTCAACACCAGTTGCGGGTCGCTCCACGTTTCGCCGCCATCGGTCGAAAGTTGTTGGACGAAGCCGCACGTGCCAAAGCCGGTGTCCTGCCATTGCAACAGAAATGCGCCATTGGGCGTTAAGGCCACACGCGCCCGTTGCACGCGATTGCCCTGCGTCCCGGCGATGGCTTGTGGTTCGCTCCAGGTGTCACCGCCATCAGATGAACGCGCTAGAAAACTCTGGCCCAGACGCGGATCGTCCCACGTGACCAGCGCGTGATCGGCCTGATCACCGGCCACGCTGACATGCGCGGTGTCGGCTTGCAAGCCCCGGAAATAAGCTGAGCCTGCGATGAGTACGGCCGGCCCCCAGCCAGTGGCCGTCGTCGTTCGATGATACACGCCCGCCGGGGCAGTGGCTGAATCGGTCGGGCGGATGTAGGCCAAGTGCAGGCCGTTGCCATCCGGCGCGACTTCAAACGCCACGGCTGCCTCGGCCAGCACCGTCGAATCGCTCCACGGGCCAGTAGTGTTGCGGATGCCCAGCAGCCGTGAGTTGTTGTCGTACCAGAAGAGATGCACCGTCGTGTCGCCATCGGTGAGCAAACGCACCACACGTGGCGGCGCGAGTGTTTCGCGATTGGTGGTGCTATCCACTTCGCGGCGGCCAAAGACATTGGGCAGACGCACGGGCGCAGTCCAGGTGGTGGCCGTGATGGTGGTGCGGGCGTACAACTGGCCCACGGTTTCATCCCACCAGACGGCGTGCCGCGTGCCGTTGGCATCGACGGCCATGGCCGGACGCGAGGCCGCACCCGAGCGCGAGATGTTGGCCGGGGTCGCCCACAGTCCGTCGTCGGCTTGTGCAAACGTCTGAGCCGCCACGGTCAGCAGGCCAATGATTGCCAACAGCCAGCCGATGAATTTAAGATGGACCTTCATAACTCGTGTCCTTAAGTTCTCACGCAAAGATTTGAGCCGCATCCTTCGACTACGCGGCGGGCGCATTCCGCCTAGCGCGCCGCCCAGCCTTCGGCTGGGGTACGGCGTGAGCGGAACTTAGTGAAGTCGAAGAACGCCCGCCGCTCCGCTCAGGATGCTTAGCGCAAACCGAATAGGGTTTTGCTTTAGCGTGAGTAGCCGCCTCATTATTCCTGAAGAAATGCAGCGGCTTGTTTCAAAGATTGCGCCTGATCAGGCGAGGCTAGATGCGTGCCGTACCACCACTCACGCGCATACAACTGGCCCTGGCTCAAATCGATGGTGCGCCACAACTCCACGGCCTGTTCGACCTCGCCGCGCAAAGCGTAGCATTCGCCCAGCAGTTGACGGGTCGCCCGCTGCTCGGCCGCCGCATTGGCTTGCTGCAAATGATCGCAGGCCGATTCGATCTCACTGCGTGCCAGTTCGATCTGGCCTAAGCGTCGATTGGCCGCCGCCGAAGAAACATCAAGCGCCAACGCGGCCTGATAATGCCCGATGGCTGATCCCAATTCGACGCCGCCCGCTTCGCGCAAGACATCTTGCAACTCTACTTCAGGCCAATGATACACCGAAAGTTCTGCGCGAGTTTGATCGAGCGCGCCCAGGTTGGCTTCGAGTGCGGCGCGGCCCTGCGGTAAAACGAGCGTGATCACCACGCCGATCAAGGCTAGCGCCCATACGGCGCGAGCCGGGCCAACGGCTCGATTTCGCGTGAGCAGGCCCAACGGGATGAACAGCAATGATATGAGCGGGCCGCCATACCCATAAAAAGGATCATCAAACAACGTATGGATCAGGATAATGCCTAATGAAGCCAAAGCGGCCAGCCGCCAACCCGATGAGTCTGTTCGCGCCCATAGGGCGTTGACGACCAACCCGATCAGCGCGACGAAGCCGAATACACCCTGCTCAAGCCATACGTTTAACCACAGATTATGTGCGTGAACCGTGTGGCCCACATGCGTCAACAGCGCATAACTGGAATAGGCCATCTCGAAACTGCCCAGGCCAAAGCCGGTGAATGGATAATCGCCGACCAGCGCGAGGCTATTGCGCCAGATGTGCGTGCGATCACCACCCAGGCCCAACAGCCGATCACCCAAGGGTGTGCCTAATAGCACTATGCCTGCCACAGCGCCAAATATTAGTACGCCCGTGAGCCACAACAATCGAATCCGGCGCTGATTCGCTGATTCGCTGACTCGCTGATTCAAGAATCGCCACGCGAACCACAAGCCGCCGATCAAGCCTAAAGCCAGCCACGCGCCGCGCGTCAGGCTGAATGCCAGGCCGATCAAGGTCAGCGCGATCAGGCCAAACTTTATCACGCGTGGCTGATGCTCCAATGCCTTGAATTGCAGGGGCAGCAGCATCGCGAGTGAGCCGCCCACCACATTCGGATTGAACTGCGGCAAGCTGCCAATCAACGCGGGCAGGGCGTTGAGCAATGGCAACTTATTGCTCGATTTGGCCCAATCATTCGTCAACACAAAATAGATCGTAATCAGTGCGGGTAGCGTGATCAACAGGGCGCGGAGGATTGATCGGGTTGGCGTATCAGTCGCGTTAGCGCACAACAGATACATCGCCACACCGATCATGATCAGCGCAAAGCGCGCCGTCGCCGTGGGCTGATTGTAAGCGATCAGCAACCCCAACACCGCCGATAATGCGAAAGGGATGATCTGCCAATCGAGTGTGAAACGGGTCGCGCGTGTCATCATCTATTCGTGAACCCAGGCCGCTGATCGGCGTCGCATCAACGGCCTGGGCAATGGTAATCAGTGATCGGTAATCGGTAACGGATTAACTATCGCACTATCGGACTACGTCACTATTGGACTAACTTCGCACCCAGCCCAACGTCGACAGGCCAATTTCCAGCGCCGACTTCCACGAATGCGGATCGGCCATGCCTTTGAGGTAGGTCCAGATCGGGCCGGGGCGGAAGGCCCATTCGCGGAAGGCGCGCTTCTGCCACTTCTCCAGTTCTTCGGCCTTCAGGCCCGGATAGTCCAACACCGTGGACTTGTCCATATCCACTTGCTCCCACTGCGTGCCGGCGCGGAACCAGTTGTTTTCCAGCACTTCGAAGAAGAAGGGCGTGCCCGGATACGGCGCAGCGACGTGGAACAACGCGATGTCCAGCGGCAGCGCTTTCGCAAACTTGATGGTGGCCTTGATGGTCTCTTCGGTTTCGCCGGGCAGGCCGATGATGAAGTAGCCCCAATTCTTGATGCCAGCGGCGTGTGCCCACTTGAGCGCGCGCGGCGCCTGCTCCAACCGATAGCCTTTGGCCGCCTTCTTGAGAATCTGTTCGCTGGAAGACTCGATGCCCCACGCGATGTAGATGCAACCGGACTTGCCCATCAGTTGCAGCATTTCCTCATCGACGTAATCGACGCGGCTGTTGCAGGTCCAGGTCAGGCCGAGTTTCTCTTCGATTAATAACTTGCACAGGCCCATCACTTGTTCGCGATTGACGGTGAACAAGTCGGCGTACATGTTGACGTGTTTGATGCCCAGTTCCTTCAGCACACGCAGTTCTTTCATGATGTTTTCGGGCGTGCGCACGCGAATGGAGAATTGATAACTGACGTGCTTGATGCAATATTTGCAGCCCGCCGTGCAGCCGCGACTGGACACGATGAACGTGTACGGGCCTTTGATCATCGGGATGCGATATTTGTCGAAGGGCAACAAATGATGCGCCGGGATAGGCAGATCATCAAGGTTGCGAATGAAGGGACGATCCCAGTTGACGCGCACTTCCGGCCCTTGCCGCCACGCCACGCCGCGAATGCTGGCCAGGTGTGTGGGGGTGATCCGCATCCGCTCGTCGGCCATGGGTTCGTCGGCGGGCGTGACGGCCCACGCGGGTTCCCACATCGAATCGGCGTCTTTCATCATGAAGGCCAGATGGCCATCTTCGTCGGTGACTTTCCCATCGGCGCGGACGAGTTTGCCATCGGCCACGTGCCACTCGCCGTTGACGGTCATGATCGTATCGAGCAGTTCGCGCAGGGTCAGTTCCGGCTCGCCGCGCAGCACAAAATCGAGCGCGGGAAATTGCTCCAGCGTCTCGCGCGGCATCGGCGTGACG
>JAGOBP010000235.1 GCA_017999195.1 Thermoflexales bacterium | reverse complement strand
ACGGCGTGGCAGGCGCTCATCGAGACGGCGCAAGTGTCCGCCGGGCAAACGGTCCTGATCCACGGCGCAGCGGGCGGCGTGGGTCACATCGCCGTGCAGCTGGCCCACTGGCGCGGCGCAACCGTCATTGGCACGGCGTCGAGGCATGTGGATATGCTGCGTGAATTGAAAGTAGACGAGATCATCAACTATGCCACCACGCCCTTCGAATCAGTCGTGCATGACGTGGATGTGGTGATCGACACCATCGGCGGCGATACGCAGGCCCGCTCGTGGGCGGTGCTGAAGCGCGGCGGGATATTAGTCTCGACGATTCAAGCCCCCGACGCCGAGACGGCCGCCAGTCACGGCGTGCGCGCGGCGATGGTGTACTCGTCCCCGCCGATTGGCCCCACGTTGACCCAAGTAGCCGCGCTAGTCGATGGCGGTCAACTTAGGCCGATCGTCTCGACGGTGCTGCCGTTGAGCGAGATTCGTCAGGCGCATGTGCAGATCGAGGGCAAGCACGTGGCGGGGAAATTGGTGTTGCAGGTGGCATAAGAGCGCGTGGTTCATAGACCATGCTACAATCCTTGCTGAGACTATCAACGCAAGACAGCATGGAGCCTATGAACCCATCACCAGAACTTGAAGTTGGATCGATCGCCCCGCAGTTCCGACTGCCCGGCAGCGCCGGACAAGACCTCGGCCTGGCGGATTACGCCGGCCGGGCGCACGTGATTTTGTTTTTCGTGCGCGAATTCAACTGAATGCAATGCCGGACGTTAGCCGCCCAGTTGGGGCGGCTCTATCCCGAGATCAAAGCCGCACAGGCTGACGTACTCGTGCTGTTGGGCGATTCGCCGGAGCGGGCGCGCCAGTATGCACAGTCGATGAAATTACCGTTTCCGGTACTGGCCGATGAAGCCCGTGCCGTCTATCATCAATTCGATCTGGAGAAAGCGTACATCGTCATTCAACGCACGGCCTCGGTCATCGTCGATCAAGCCGGTGTGATTCGCTATATGAAACGCGCCACCAATCCCATGATCTGGCTGCAAGAAAGCCGGGAGTTGGTGGACGCGGTGAAGGCCATCGCGACGAACTGAGCCGCGTGAGTCCAAGACTAACCAGCGCGCCCGAGGTCTGTGCGGTCAGACCTCGGGCGCATTGATGTGGCCAGCCTAGCGGCTATACCGTTCAATCCACGGCGCCAGTTCATCGACCAACTGACAAACAACCGGCTGCCCGGTGAAGCATCCCTGACCACCCAGCCACTTGAAGACTTGGCGCGCGGCCAGTTCATCGACGATGGCCGCGTGATAGTAACTCATGTCCTCGACCAGTTTGGGGGGCATCATCTCGACCTGCTGCATACTCTGCGTTTGTGCGTCATACCCCGCGCTGCAACACCCAATCTGATACACACCCAAATAATCCATCTCGGCCCCGGCGCGCGCCAACACCACCAACAAACCCACGCCCAGCACCAAGAGCAGCAGGCCAAGGCCAATCGTCAGCCCAATGGCCCGCCAGCTTAGCCCGCGCTGCCGCCTGAGTGCGACCACCAGCAAACCGACAACCCCCACGGGCAACAAGATCGCAACGGGCGAAATCGACATGGCAACCTCCATAGAAACGTGGCTAAACGAGTTGCGCCACCTCCATCACAAACGGCTCCAACACTGCGAGATAACGCTGATATTGATCGCGCCGAATGCTATGCCCCGCCCCGGCCACATGCGCGATCTGCACTTGCGGCAACAGAATTTGCAATTCCGCCGCGTGCGCGGGTGTGACCAAGGCCCCCAGCGCCACATCCGCTGTGATGAGCAACGCAGGGCAACGGATACCCCGCACTAGATCGGACCGCTCCAAAGCGGGCACCTGCAAGTCGTTGAAGAAATTAAAGTTAAAGGCCAACTTCGATGCAACCCACGGCTCGAATTCAGCGTTGGGCCAGTTAGGCGCGGCGGCGCGCTGCGCCGCCAGGATCGCCTCAAACGATTGTTGCTTCAGCCCCGTCAACCACGCGCGGACGCCAGCCAACCACGCCGGCGAATAGGCCGCTTCGGCGCTGGGCGACCACCATGGCGGCGGGTCTTCCAACACGATGGCGCGCGGTACGTCGGGATAACGGCCCGCCATGATCAGGGCCGTGATCGCGCCCATCGAGTGGCCGAGCACGATCGGGCGGCGCAGGCCCAACGCCGCAATCACGCCCGCCAGATCATCGGCCTGCACTTCCGGGCCATAGCCCTGCTCCGGCGCGTCCGATCGACCATGCCCGCGCGCATCGACCAACACCACATCATAGGTCTCGGCCAGCCGATTGGCCGTCGACGCCCAGCATAAGCCGTCGTCCGAAAAGCCGTGCACCAACACGATAGGTGTGCCGCGCCCGCTGCGCGCGATGTGATGCCGAATACCATTGGCCTGCACAAAACTCGATTGCCAGTGAGTCATAGCCACTCCGATTATTTAAGGCCGATCCACACGGCATCAAAGGGACGGTTGCTCCTACCCGTTCCAACCCGATCGGCCTTGCCGCCCGACACGGCCACCGCGTACAGATCGGACCCGATCGTAAAGAAGAAGCCCGCCGAATCCGGTCGCCACAGTACCGGCCCGATCGGCAGCGTCGTTGCGGGCAACTCGATCGGGCGGATCACGCCATCAGCTACGCCGACCACCTGAAGACCTGCGCCAATCGCCAGCACGTAACGGCCATCGGGCGAAACGCTCACGCGATCGGCGACGAACCCGGCATCGAGCGTTGAGCCATCGGCCAGCAGGTAGCGCGTTTGGCGCGTCTCGCCCGTGATCGTTTCATAAACAAAGCGTTTGTCACCCACGCCCAGAAACTGCACCCACGACACGGCTGCGGCAATCTGGCGCGAACGGCCCGTCAGATCGACGAGGTACAGTGCCGCCGGGCCGCTTGCCCCCACGGCTTCGTAGCCGGTGATCGCCACTTGCGCCTGCGCCGGATCGATGGCGAACGAGGTGAATGTGCCGCCCCACAGCATATCGAGCCGGCCTGTGTCGATCGCCATTTGCTGCAAATAGTACTGCCCGGCCAGACCGTTGTTGGCGTGCGAGAATACATACGCGGCCGGGCCGGTCCAGCCAAGAATATCGGTCAGGCTGCCGGGCAGCGACTTGATGCCAGTGTCATCGGGCGCGGCGGCGTAATAATTGACAGGCATCCCCTGCCCCCGCGTATAGGCACTGCCATGCACGATCCAGCGGCCATCGGGCGACCACGTGATGGACTGAATGTGTTCCAGCCCATCCGTCAGACGCGTGGTCAGGCGCGTCGTCTGATCATAGACGTACAGATCGGACGACAGCCCGTCCATTTGACCCGCAAAAGCCAGATAGCGTCCATCGGGCGACCACGCCAGCGATTGAATGCCGTTGGCAAATGCCTGTAGCAAGAACGACGCGACAACCGAGGGCGGGGCATTCTCGACGATCACGCGGCCCTGTTGCGCGGCTTCTTCAGCGGCCCGCAGGAAGTTCGCGGGATAATCGGGCGCGAGCAAGACCGCCAGTGGCTGTGTTTGGCCCGTGGTCATGTCCATCAAGTTGAGCGTCAAATCAAAGTTCGTTTCAGTCGAACCCGTGTAAAACGCTAGCCACTTACCATCCGGCGAAACCGCCTGCGCCAGATTGGGCACACTCGCCCCTGCAGGCAACAAGCGGACAGCGCGCTCGCTACCATCAGCGTTGAGGCTGATCAACGCGACACCATCCTCGCGCGTGGTTTGATAGAGCAGATACGGGCCGCTGGCTTCGGGACGCGGATAGACAACGGGCCATTGATCTGAGAATACGGGCTGAGCGTCATCGCAAGCATGATAACGCGCCTCGGCCAACACCCACCGATCGTGCTCAAAACGATACCGATAGAACCAGCCGCAATCCTTCGGCCCGCGAAACGCCACCAGGTTGGTCAAAGATTGCGTGTAGGGATTGAAGGTGGGGAAACTGCCCTGAATTTGATCGACCTCGTGCACCACGCCCGTTGCGATGTCGTCCGGCGTCAATTCGGGTACGGTTAAGTGCATAGCGGTGGGCGGCGTGGTGCGCGGATCATACAAATACAGTCGCTCTTCCACCCAGTACGGGCCAAGCGCACACGTCACAACAGCCAGAAAACGCCCGTCATTCAAGGCATAAAAGCGCACACCGCCGTCACTGTCGGCCTCATGTGGCGCAGTGCGCGTAAAGGTCGTCTCACAATCGTCCGGCCAGCCTAAGCGGGTCTGCCACGCGGCGCGATCGCGATAGCGCACGTCCACCCGCGACAGATCGATCACGGTCGGCGCAACCGTCGAGGCGGCCACCACCGGCGGGGTCGCAGTGGGTGCGGAAACGATCGGCGTCGAGGTTGGCATCACGGTCGAACTGAGCGGTGTGTTCGTCACCGCCGGGACTACGTCCCGTGAAGCCGACGCGCACGCCGACAACACCATCACGCTTAAGCATAGCCACAGCCAGATTCGAGACATGTTGCTCTCCTGAAAATAAACGCCTACCGCGACGCCCAGCGGCCCACCTCAGCCCTGTTGGCTGAGGACATGGGCAAGTCACGAAGAAAAACTTGGCGTCTTAGCGTCTTCGCGGTTTATATTTTTTCAGTCCACTACGGACAACGCCTCAAATATCGGGCGCGATTCTTCATAGCCGACCAAGAATTCATCCAGCGTCATGCGTTGATCCTGGTGCGCTCGGAATAGGCGCATCAAGTTTACCACGCAGCGCGCCGTGTTTTATAGGCCAGATCCCCGGCGATTGAAATCGCGCCTATGGAGCCGTTGGCTGAGCGTCTATCGGCATGGACGCGGCGGCGCAGGCCGACGCTCGGCGGCACGCCCGCCCGTCACTGCCAACACAAACCTCCCCGCGAGCCTGTGCCAGTGGGGAGGTTGTCTTCGTCGCCATAAATTGTAGAGTTCGGTTTTACGCGAGGCCGTTACTTTCCACGCGGCCATCGCGCAACTTAACCACGCGCCGCGCATAACTGACCACGCGCGGATCATGCGTAGCAAAGATGAAGGCCGTGCCCGTCTGCTGATTCAGCCGCTGCATGATCTCCATCGCTTGCTGGCCGTTGGCGGTGTCGAGGTTGGCAGTGGGTTCGTCGGCCAGCACCATCAACGGCTTCGGGGCGAGGGCCCGCGCAATCGCCACACGCTGCTGCTCGCCGCCGCTCATCTGATCGGGCCGATGTTTCGCACGATCGGCTAAGCCCACCGCGGTCAACAAATCCATCACGCGCGTGCGCCGCTCGGCGGCCTTCACGTTGCCCAGCAATAGGGGCAGTTCCACATTCTCGTAAGCCGTCAACACCGGCACCAGCGCAAAGAACTGGAAAATAAAGCCGATTTCATCGCGGCGTAGATCGGCGCGTTGATTGGCGTTGAAGCGCGTCACATCTTTGCCCTTGATCCTCACCGCGCCTTTATCGGGCTTGTCCAGGCAACCGATCAGTTGCAGCAGCGTCGTTTTTCCAGAACCCGATGGGCCAACCAAGGCCGTAAATTCGCCTTCGGCCATGCTCAAGTTGATGTCATTCAGCGCATGCGTTTCCACCGCGCCGATGTGATAGACCTTGCTGACATTTTCGAGTTGAATAGCGTCCATGATGTTGTCCTTGTTACCTCACCCCCTGCCCCTCTCCTTGCGACAAAAAGCGTCGCAGGCGAGGGGAGCGCATCCTCCCCCTCTTTCGAAATCTGCTTTTGATTTCGGGAGAGGGGGTTGGGGGTGAGGCGAAAAATTAATCTCTCAGCGCATCCACCGGCTCAAGCCGGGCCGCATACCACGCCGGATACAGCGAGGCCAGAATCACCACGATGAGCGTCGCCAGGGACAGATACGCAAACGCGCCCCAATCGAAACTGGCCCGCATCGTCGTGCCTAAAGCAAACGCACTGCCGGCAACCGCCGCCGTCTTGTCGCTGAGCGGAATGCCAGTCTCGGCCAGATAAGCCACACCTGCCAGGCCCAACACCGCCCCGACCACGACTCCGGCCAAACCCAGGCTCGCGCCTTCCAGCAGAAACATCTGCCGAATTTGCCCGCCCTTCATGCCCAGCGCGGCCAAAATGCCCATCTCGCGTACGCGCTCAAACACCGCCATCAACAACGTATTGGCGATGATGACGGCCACGATCAAAATCACGATACCGTACATCAGGACGTAAAAACTCGACGCCAGGCTCATCGTCTCGACGAAGAATTTGTTCAAGTCCGTCCACGTCAACACGGCGAAGTCGCTGCCCCTGAAGGCCGCCGCGACTTGATCGGTGGTAGATTCGTCCTTGAGCAGTATCATGATCGCGCTGGCATGTGCGCCCGTGCGCGCAAACGCTTGCGCCTTGTCCAGCGTCATAAAGACCGCGCTTTCGTCGTAACTGGGAATGCCCGTCGAAAACAGGCCGCGCACCGTAAACGTGCCTTCATCGGGTTGCCCGTCGGCATTGACGATGGCGAGGTTGACTTTCTGCCCCGCACTCACGTTGAGGCTCTCGGCCAACATCCGCCCGATCAGCACCCCATCCCGATCGTCCGCCGCGAGCCACGCGCCCGTCACCAGCCCGGCCTTCATCGGCGCATACAACGC
>JAGOBP010000234.1 GCA_017999195.1 Thermoflexales bacterium | reverse complement strand
TCTGAATTGAGCACCCCCACCAGAGCGACGTGCAAGTTGCCCAGGGCCGCGCCGTTGAGGTTATTGGTCACGTATTCGGGGTCAAGATCGACTACGAAGCGATAGGTGTCATCCCAATTGGCATAGGCGCTGGCCGCGGCCGCCAACTGCTCCAACTCGTTCTGAACGGTGTCCCGCACCCGCGCCACATCGCGCAACGCAGCCTGTGTCTCCAACTCTTCGTAGTCGCGCAGCCAGAGCGTGCGCGACGTCACGTACGCGGCGCATAATGAAACGAGGAGCAGCGCGCCCACCACCACTACGCGCTTCCACGGAGTCGACATCAAGCGGTCCATCTCACATCACACCCAGGCTTGGGGCTAATCGCCGCCAAATTCAGCCAGCAGCTCGGCGATGGGCAGCGCATACCGCACATGCCCGTCACGACCGATCACCGTCTGCGCCATGCACAACGAATTCACAATCGCTTCTTCCACGCTCTCCACCGCGGCCCGAAATAGCCCCTCGATCACGACCGCCTCATTCGCCACCACCGTCTGCGTGATCGTCATCGACGCGGCCTCATGCGCGACTTGATTGACCGTAGAAAATGCGATGACGAAATCGCCGCTGCCATGCCCATAGTGACTGCCCACGCGGCCCAGTGCCGCGCCCGATCGCTTCGCCACCCGATCGAGTTGGCGCGACGACAACGGCGCATTCGTCGCTAGCACGATCATGATCGAGCCGCGCTCGATCGAGGCTGCGTATCCATCGGGCGTCATCAAACGACCCACGGGCACACCATCGATGATCAGATCGGGCGCGCGGCCAAAGTTCGACTGCACCAACGCGCCCAGTGTAAAGCCGCCCAATTCGATCGGCAGGACGCGGCTGGCCGTACCGATGCCGCCCTTCCAGCCGAAGCACGTCGTGCCTGTCCCCGCGCCGACTGCTCCATCCACCACATCGGCGGAAGCGGCAGAAATGGCCGAGAAAACATGCGTTTTCTGAACGTGCCGCCCTTGCAGATCATTCAAGTACGCATCGCTGGTCTCACCGACGACGACGTTGACGCTGCTGGTGGTAATACCGATGTCGGGGTTCTGCGTCAGGGCATAATCGATCAGCGCGTCAGCCACGCGCGGCACATTCAGCGTGCCCGTCAGGGCGATGGGCGACTCGATGACGCCCAGTTCGCGCACTTGCTCAAAGCCACAGGCTTTGCCGTAACCGTTGATCGTATGCACGGCCGCGCGCACTTTAGAGCGATAGACGTTGCCGGGATGCGGCAGAATGACCGTGACGCCGGTGCGGACGGGGCCGCGTCCCGGCACCAGCGGCCCGTCGCCGTCGATGAGCGTGGTGTGGCCGACGCGCACGCCGTCCACGTCCGTGAGGGTATTGCGCGGCCCGGTTGGCAGGTCGCCAATGGTAATGCCCAGTTGTCGCGCTCGAAAACGCTGCATACGCTCATTATCGCACATGCGTCAACGAAGCAAAACCGCCTCATGCGGCATGAGGCGATTGAGCGGTGAACGTGCGATTGACCTCAGCCCACTAACGAAGCGACCGCCGCACGAAAGACCTGCGTGTGCGCGTCGATGTCGGCGGCGCTGGTGTCGGGTGAGATCAACGCCATGTTGTGGAAGGGCGTCATCAAGATGCCGCGATTCAGCGCGTAGAGGTGCATATATTGATCGAGGTCAAAGTCGATGGCGGCCACGGCCTCGCCGCCATTGTGGGGCGGCGTCGGGCGGAACCAGTATTCGGCGCGGCAGCCCAGCCGCTTTACGATCCACGGTAGGTCGTTTTCGGCAATCACTTCGTTCACGCCTTGCTCAAAGCGCACGGCCAACGGAATCATCCGCTCAAACGCTTCAGCCGTCAGCACTTTCTCCAGCGTCACGCGCATCGCGGCCAAGGCCAGCGCATTACCAGAGAGCGTCCCGCCGATGCCGTTCGTATCGATGTCTTCCAACGGCGTTTGAATCCGCGCCCGATCGGCCACCTCGGCTGACAGGCCGTATACGGCCGCCGGGATGCCACTTGCGATCGGTTTGCCAATGACGAACAGATCGGGTTCAAGGTTGTACGCTTTGGTGTAACCGCCCGGCCCGGTGCAAATCGTGTGCGTTTCATCGATGATCAATAATGTGCCGGTTTTGCGGGTGATTTCGCGCAATGCCGCATGATAGCCTTCATCGGGATGAATGATGCCGATGTTGGTCATGGCGGGTTCGGCCAGCACGCAGGCCACATCACAGGGCGCAAGGGCGGCTTCCAACGCGGGAATATCGTTGAACTCGACGACCTTGGTGGTCTCCGACGGATTAACTTGCGGCCCGAGGTTGCCGTGACGCGGGCCAACCACGCCGTCGTTTAACGTGGCAAAGGTCTCATCGACGGTGCCGTGATAGCACCAGTTGAAGACCAGCACTTTGGGCCGCTTGGTAATCGCGCGTGACAGCCGCAGCGCAAAACGATTGGCGTCCGTGGCCGTCATCGCCACTTGCCAGTAAGGCAAACCAAAACGGCGCTGCAATTCCTCGCCCACCCACACGGCATCTTCGGTGGGGAGCATAAACGTCACGCCGTTGCGCATGCGCGCCGTGATCGCCTCCAACACCGCCTCAGGCGCGTGGCCCGTCATCGCGCCCGTGTCGCCCAGACACAGATCGATGTACTGGTTGCCGTCGACATCGGCGAAGTGCGCGCCCTGCCCCCCAGTGACAAAGACGGGAAAACTGCCCGCCCACTTCACCATCCAACTCATCGGCACGCCCGCCAGCAGCGACTTCTTGGCGCGCTCAAACAACTCTTGCGAACGCGGATGCGTGTCGATGAAACGTTGTCCTTCAACAGCCAATTGTTGATGCAAACGGTTGCGATCGATGGTGGCCATGCGACAAAATCCCCCTTAAAAATAGATGTGCGGGCAGTTTATCACAACCCGATTGTCTTCGGCAACTACCTTGACCTTATCGCCTCTCGTCAGCGGCGGATCACCGGCAAGCGCATCTGATGCGTCGGGCCGAAGAACGCGTAGCGTCCGGTTGAACAGACGGTCACGCTGATCGTATTGGCGTCGAGTTCACGTGTGTAGTTCGATGCGGGCGCACACGTGGCCGCCGCGTCGATCCACTGTGCGCCGTCCCACCACGCCAGGTACAGCGCGGCTTCGTCGCTGACTACGCTCACGTCACGATCGGTGTAATGGAGCGAGATCGTCACCGGGGCGCTGAAAGCGAGATCGGGTCGCAGGCCGATCGAGGTGGCGAGATCAAACGCATGGCCCGTGAACCAGCGCTCGGGGCCGCCTTCTGCCAACGTCGGCGTCAACGTGATCAGTATCGTTTGGGTGAACGTGTCAGCGGGGAACACCGCCTCAAACGCCGCGCCGTTTGGTTCCGTGTAAGCGAGGGTGGTTGTCACACCCGGCGTCAACGTGAGCGCCTGCGGGGCAACCAGCGTGACGAAGTTGAGTGTGCCCTGGTAAGCAGACGGCGTTTGAAGCGTCATCGGCGGCGGCACGAAGACGTAGCCGTCGAGGGTCGGTGTGATGGTGCTAAGACCAATCGGCAGCGAGCGCAGATCAAAACTGCCGCTGATATTCGTCGTGGTACTGAAATCGCCGCCCGCGCTGAGCTTCACACCGGGCAGCGCCAGCGGCAAATGCGCGCCATCCAGCAGCTGTCCGGCCGCGTGCCCACGCTGGTCATACACAGACACGCCGCCGTCTTGCGCGCTGACAATGACGCGATCTCCAATGACGATCACGTGCCAGGCTGATCCGGGTATGAAGCGTTGTTCCAGTTCCACTGGATTCGACGGCGACGACACATCCAGCACCCGCACGCCCGAAAACGGCTGTGTCAGATAGGCCAGATAGCCGGACACACTGACACTCACCACCGGATCGATCGGGCTGGCCGCATAGACACTGCGTTCGCCAAGTTGTTGAGGAGCGGCGGCACTGGTAACATCGATCGTCATCAAGCCGATCGTTCCAGTGTATTCATACCACTGTGGGCGATACGTCACGTAAGCGATTTGATTCGCCACCCACACAGCGGTGAGTTGCCCGTGCGCGGGCCGCCAGATGGATGTGATTGACGGGTGACTTGGAGTGGCGATGTCAACTGTGTACAGGGCTTCGCCGGTGGCATCAACGGCCAATACGTAAGCACGCGTGCCTTCGATCGCCACGGCATGCGCCCCGGGCACGGCCACACTGCCAATCGAAGTCCAGGCCGTGGGCTGGCTGACGTTATACACGCGCAAGCCATAGGCGCTGTCAGCCACGTACAGATACGCTCCCGCGATTTGAAGGTCTTCAAGCAGTGCCCCGCCGTAGGTGTAGGTTTTTAGCGTCACCGGATTGGCCGGATTGGCAACATCCAGCACGCGTAGTTCATCGGGGTGCGCTAGCACGTAAGCGCGGTTATCTGACACGCGAACCACATCTGCGCCGCGCGGCGGCACCACCGGCTGCACGGCGGGATTGTCGGGCTTGGTCAGATCGATCAAACGCAAGCCGTACGCGCCGTTGGCAACGTACAGCGTGTTATTCGACAGCGCGGCCGACACAGCATACGACGGCGGATCATACGCGCCCAGCTCGATCGGGTGCTGGGCGTCCGTCACATCCAGGACGCGCCAGCCACGCCCCAGCACACCCACTACGGCCCGATTGCCGCTGATGCTGCCATGCGCGCCCGTCGTCGGCCCGGTGTATTCGCCACGCCAGATCGGATGCGCCGGATCGGTCACATCGATGATTTGCAGCGTGGCGTCCGCCACATACACGCGATTGCCGTGCACGGACAGATCGCCATAGTAGCCGTTACCGGCCCCCAGCGCGTGCAAAGTGACGGTACTGATGTGCGTCAAGGTCGCCGGCTGTGTGGCGTTTAGCAGATGCAGGGTGGCCGAATATGGCTCGATAAAACTGTCTTCCGTAACCACATACACCGCCTGATTGTCAGCCACCATGTCCCATACCCAGCCGCCTGCAATCGACGATTCGCCGATCTTGATTGGGTGGGCTGGATCACTCAGGTCAAGTGTGTGGATTTTGCCGTAGTCTTCCCACAAATAGGCGTATGAGCCGCTCACGGCCACATAACTGTAGAAGTAAGTGCCCGGGAAAAAACCGGTCAACACTGGCATCGCCGGATCGGAGATGTCGATGATGCGCAGGCCGTTGGTGATCGTCCCGCCGCCGCCCAGCAGATACACGTACTGATCATCGGCCGCCAGATCGATGATGTAATCCGTCACTTGTATCTCGCCAACTACCACGGGCTGTGCCGGATCGCTCACATCGATCAACCGCACCCGACCGTCTTCGGTGGCGACGACGGCGTAATGGCCCGTCAACACAATTTTGCGAATAATGTCTCTCACCCAGTAATCGTTGTCCTCAAACATCAAGCTGCCCAGTCGCACGGGCCACGCCGGATTGGCGATGTCGATGATTGAGAACTCTGAGCTCAGCCCGACATAAGCCAGCGTCCCAGACAAGACCACGGCCTGCACGCGCCCGCCCGCATGCCCGGTCAGTTGCAAATCGTGTGGCGGGTTTGGGGCTTGATCGGCCGACGTCGTCAGTTGAAGCGGCGCAGCCAGCACCAGCCCAAACCCCAGCACTGCCAGGACAATCGCGGCCAACAGACTTCCGACTCGCATGTTGCACCTCGCCCTATTCAAGCCGTAGTCACGCGCTCCTCGACCCACCTCGCCAGTTCAGTCGACGGCTCGATCTGAGACAGCGCCCCCACGGTCGATCGAAAACGAGCGCGATCACCGCTCGTGATGAAACGATGTTGCCCAATCTGATCCGGCGACGCTAACAACTCGCGTTCACTCAACATCCGCTTGACCTGCCGCGCGATGGCGGGTGCGGGATCGATCACGTTGATGCCGGGTGCGAGTTGACGAATTGCCTCGATCACAAAAGGATAATGCGTACACGCCAGCACGATCGTATCCGCTCCGCCCGATCGGATCGGTGCCAGAAACCGATCGAGCAACGCCACCGTTTCAGGCGTATTCAGTTGTCCGGCCTCGACTTGTTCCACTAAGCCGGGACACACTTGATTGATCAATTTCACGCCGTTGGCGAAACGCTCGACCACGCTGGCAAACAACTCGCCTTGAAACGTCGCAGGGGTCGCCATCACGCCCACGACGCCGGTGCGCGTTTGCTGCGCGGCGGGCTTGACCGCTGGCTCCATGCCCACGAAGGGTACGTCTGGAAACGTAGCGCGCAGATGCTTCAGCGCCGCCGCCGAGGCGGTATTGCACGCCACGACGATCAATTTTGCGCCGCGCGCGATCAAATAACGCGTGATCGCTTCAGAGAACGCGCGGATTTGATCGAGCGAGCGCGGCCCATACGGAATGTGAATTTGATCGGCAAAATACAGCGTATCTTCATGCGGCAATTGCGCGGCGATCTCGCGCCACACGCTTAGACCGCCGACACCGGAATCGAAGAGGCCAATGGGTTGGAGGTTAGTCATGATGATTGAATGAGAGTAATGCGTAATGCGTAACGAATTGCCTATTACGCAGTACGCATTACGTAGCACAAATAAAAATCGGAAGCCAGATCATTATAATCCGACTTCCGATGATGGGT
>JAGOBP010000233.1 GCA_017999195.1 Thermoflexales bacterium | reverse complement strand
GTTGAAGCAACGTGAAGCGGTATATCGCTCGTTTGCGTGGCAGGTCAACACAACCGAGATGAGTCTCGCCGAAGTGATGATGTATGTGATGTCGCTCTTCGGCGCGATTACGAACCTGGTCGAACCGGATACATTTGAATTGCCGATGCACGAACGCTCAATGTCGATTCTGCTGGGCGCGGATTTTTACGACGCGTTGGGCGTGATGCTGCGCGCGCGCGGCTTGCGCGGCAGTGTGGCGGTGATCGGTGATTCAAATGTCGCGCCACTGTATGGCGACCGCGTGGCGAAGTCGCTGGCGATGTCGGGGTTTGACCCGGTGCTGCTGCGCGTGCCCGCCGGTGAAGCGAGCAAGACGCTGGACACGGCGAGTGCGCTGTATGAAAAACTCGTCGAAGGCGGTATTGAGCGCAGTGGCTTAATCGTCGCGCTCGGCGGCGGCATGATCGGCGATCTGGCGGGCTTTGTGGCGGCGACGTATCTGCGGGGAATTCAGTGGATTGATGTGCCGACGTCGCTGCTGGCGATGATCGATGCGAGTATCGGCGGCAAAGTGGGCGTGGATTTGCCCAGCGGCAAAAACCTGGTCGGCGCGTTTCACCCGCCGTTGATGACGATCAGCGATATGACGGCGCTGCACTCACTGCCGGGCCGCGAATTTCGATCGGGATTGGCGGAGATGATCAAGGCGGGTGTGATTGCGGACGTTAAGTTGTTCGAGATGTTTGAATCCGGCGAAACGGATTTGCCTGAGATGATGCGCCGATCGATTCAGGTGAAAGTCGATGTCGTGAAAGAAGATCCTTTCGAAAAGGGCCGACGCGCGGCGTTGAATCTCGGTCACACGATCGGCCACGGTATCGAATCGGCGTCGAAGTTTGAACTGCTACACGGCGAAGCGATTGCGATTGGCACGGTGGCCGAGGCGCGCGTGGCCGAACGGATCGGGCTGGCGCGATCGGGTGTGGCGGAGCGCATCGAGCGTGTGACTGAACGAGTAGACTTGCCGACGCGTTTTGCCAATTTGGACATTGATGAAATCATCACCTTGATGCGCTCGGACAAGAAAAAGCAGGGCGGCCGCTTGAAGTATGCGCTGCCGCGCGATATCGGCGACGTGGTGATCGGCGTGGATGTGAAGGATGAGGTGGTGCGCGACGTGTTGATCAAGATGAAGGAGCAAGCATGAAGATTCTGGTGCTGCATGGCCCCAACTTGAATTTGCTGGGCACGCGCGAGCCTGAAATTTACGGCAAAACGACGATGGCCGACATCGATGCGGCGCTGCGCACTGAGGGCGAAAAACTGGGCGTGGAACTGGTGCGCTCGATGCAGTCCAATCACGAAGGCGGCCTGATCGATGCGCTGCACGCGGCGCGCGGCTGGGCCAATGGCGTGGTGTTTAATCCGGGCGGCTATACGCACACATCGATTGCGCTGCGCGATGCGATTTCGTCGATTGGCTTGCCGGTGGTGGAGGTGCATTTGTCCAACATCCATGCGCGTGAAGAGTTCCGCCACAAATCGGTGACGGCGGCGGCGTGTGTGGGCCTTGTCGGCGGCTTTGGCTGGCGCAGTTATTTGTTGGGCTTGCGGGCGCTGGTGGATTGGCTGCATGAACGCAAGACGCCATGACTTCGGCAGTTTCCTAAAGTGAAGACCCTTCCAGCAGAACTGCCGAAGGGTCTTTTTCATTTCCTCCAACGCCTTTGCCGAAGGCGCGACCAACAGGAAACCTACGCCGTATGCTCGCCAAATAACTCGAACCGCTCTATCTTGTAGAGAGCCGCTAGCCTAGAAATCTCGTCTTGACCCTCTATCACGATAACGTTTGCTTCACGTGCTTCTCGCCGTTGTTCTGCTGTAAGTTGACCTGTTGTAATGAATACGGCACTATCTACTCGCCGCGCAAAACAGCCGGACAAGAATTTAAGCCATTCCATTTGAGTTGGCGCGTATTTGGCCTGATGGAATTTCACTTGCACGCCTATACTTTTGGCCTCATCTTTTGTCTCGCCAATTCGATCGCCAATAAAATCCAAGCCCCTTTCCAATTGTTTATGATTGCCTTGGTGATACCAGACGTAGTAAGGGTATAGCGCCTTCAACAAACCCAGAACATACACTTCAAAGGCTGAACCTCGTGCAACATTGGATTGAACTTGTTCTTCGATTTGAGTGTCAGTATTTACAAGCGTTTCAGGCCCTGGCGCGTTTTCCGCGAGGAATGCTCGGCCTTGTGGGGTGATTCGCCAGCCGGGGTTATCTTTTTCGTATGGAAAGATGTAACCAGCTTTTACGGCAACGCGATTGACGTAAAATCTGAGACTGGCCTTGCCCTGATCAGAAAGACTTAATCCCTGCTTCCGCAGCCGTGCTTCAACAGCGTTGTAAACGTCAGCAGTTTGCGCGATGCCACTATTCGCGGCGATGGTTTCGAGAGCAATTCGAACCTGCTCGTCACCACTAATGCCTGCGTCATAAGCTGTAACTCGTTTTTTGTTTGCCATGTTGGTCCGCTTACCGCAGAATGCATCCAACAGATAGGGATGGAATCATTCCGAATAATTTCCTAATCAGCGCGTCATGTGGATCACCTGCTTCGAGGCTGCCAGTATAAACCGCCTTGTCACCGCGGTCAATTCCCGACGGATTTTTTCTCGCCAGAAACAACAGCACCATGCCCGTCATCGTGACGATCGCGCGTGGCGCGCCCGCGCTGACGCAGAAAAGCACCGGATTTGCTAGCATAGGCGCCTGCTCCGCCGCAAATCCGTGATCTGCTTAGCCCGGCGGATCTCGATTTTGCCGCTTGACAGCCCCTCCGGTTTCTGATATTCTATATCCACGCTAAACCCTATTGTATTAGTATACTTTTGAGATTCCGATGAAACTGTCCAAACGTGGTGAATACGGCCTGAAAGCGATGATCGATCTCGCTTCGCAAGACGAGCCGACCGCTGTCTCCCAGATCAAAGACATCGCCGCGCGCCAGCAGATTCCTGTGAAGTTTCTGGAGCAGATTTTGCTGACGCTGAAAAACGCGGGCCTGCTGCGCAGCCGGGCCGGGGTGGGCGGTGGTTATTATCTAGCCAAGGCGCCGGCTGAGATTACGTTGGGGCAGGTGGTGCGGACGCTGGACGGGCCGCTCGCGCCGATTCAGTGTGTGAGTCAGATGGCCTATGAGCGCTGCGTCTGCGACGACGAAGCGACCTGCGGCTTGCGGCTGGCGATGCTGGATGTGCGCAATGCCATCGCCGAGATTCTGGACAAGACCACGCTGGCCGATGTCTCGACCCGGGTCGAGAAAGCCCAGCGCACGACGAGCCGTCAGGCCGCCGCGCGCAGCCGTCTGGCCTAGATCAAACAATCGGGTGTTGAGTAGGCTGTTTTTTGGCGCGGTAAAGTATACTAATAAAATAGACTTTATAAACAATAGCGTGTTGGGCCAAATCCAATTCTCAAGTGGAGGTCAATGATGAAGCGATCGAGCGTAGTGGCGATGCTGGTTATGGTGGGTTTACTGGCGGGCTGTGCAGCACCGGCGGCCGCGCCATCAACGAGCGGCGAACTTAAAGGCACGATTACGGCCTCGGGCGCGTTTGCGCTGTATCCCTTGATGGTGAAGTGGGGCGAGGAGTTTCAGAAGCTGCACCCCGGCGTGCAGTTTGATATTTCGGCGGGCGGCGCGGGCAAGGGCATGACGGATGCGCTGGCCGGGCAGGCGGACATCGGCATGGTGTCGCGTGAGATCAAGGCCGATGAAGAGAAGCAGGGCGCGTATTGGGTGTCGGTCACCAAGGATGCGGTGTTCGGCATCGTGAATGCGAAGAATCCGGTGTTGCCAGATTTGAAAGCCAAAGGCATTACACGCCAAATTTTGATCGACATTTACATTACGGGCAAAATTAAGACGTGGGGCGAAGTGGTGGGCAAGCCGGAAATTACGGACGAGATTCACGTCTACACCCGATCGGATGCGGCGGGCGCGCCCGAGACGTGGGCCAAGTATCTGGACAACAAGAAGCAAGAAGACTTGCAGGGCGTGGGCGTGTTCGGTGATCCGGGCATTACGGATGCGGTGGCTAAAGACCCGCTGGGCCTCGGTTATAACAATCTTGGTTACGCTTACGATGCGACGAGCGGCAATCCGATCAGCGGCATTGATGTGCTGCCGATTGATGTGAAGGCCGATGGACAAGTGGACGCCAACGAAACCCTTTCGACCAAAGCCCAGGCGATTGCGGCGGTCGCGGCGAATCATTATCCTTCACCACCCGCGCGTGCGCTGAATGTGGTCACCAAGGGCAAACCCTCGGGCGTGGTACAAGCCTTCATTTTGTGGACGTTGACCGACGGCCAGCAATACGTCGATAGCGCAGGTTACATTCCTCTCACAAAGGCCCTGTTGGATGACGGCGTCGCCAAACTCAAATAGATCTCATTTCGGATCAGCCTCAACGGCTGCGGGGCGACTTTCGCTCCGCAGCCTGCGTGATCGCGCTGCGGGCGGCGTGTTTCTGGCCGCGACGTTGTTGCCCGTGGGTTTAGTGGTCGTGATGTTCATCGGGCTGACGCTGCGCGCGCAGCCGATTCTGGCCAAATACCCGATCGTTGATCTGCTGACCGGCGAGACGTGGAAGCCTTTACAGGGGCAATTCGGCTTCGCGCCGTTTATTGTCGGCACGGTGTGGGTCACGGTGCTGGCGATGATCATCGCCGTGCCGGTGTGCATGCTCACGGCGATTTACCTCTCGGAGTATGCCCGGTCGCGAACGCGCAACTTGATGAAACCGCTGCTCGATATGTTGGCCGGTATTCCTTCGGTCATTTACGGCATCTGGGGCGTGATCACGCTTGTGCCGTTGATCAACGACGTGATCAAGCCGGTGCTGAATCAAGTGCTGGGCTTTATCCCGCTGTTTCAAACCAACAACCCGACCGGCTTCAGCGTCCTGGCGGGCAGCATGGTGTTGGGTCTTATGGTGACCCCCGTGATCACGTCGGTGGCGTACGAAGTCATGCAGACCGTGCCGCAGGGCTTGCGCGAAGCCTCGTTGGCGGTGGGCGCGACGCAGTGGCAGACCGTGAAATTTGCGGTGCTGCGCAAATCCGCGCCGGGGCTGATCGCGGGCGTGGTGCTGGGCTTTTCGCGCGCCTTCGGCGAGACCATCGCAGTGTTGATGGTGGTGGGCAATATGCCGCAAATGCCGCATTCGATTTTCGATGCGGCGTATCCATTGCCCGCGTTGATTGCCAATAACTACGGCGAGATGATGTCGATTCCGATGTACGATGCCGCCTTGATGGGCGCGGCGCTGGTGTTGTTGGTGCTGGTGGTGGTGTTCAATTTGCTGGCAACGCTGGCCTTGCGCCAGGCAGTGCGGAGGGCGGCATGAAGCGCGCACACCTGGAAGAGAAGATCTTCATCGGCTTGATGCGGGCCGCCTTTGTGTTCGTGGTCTTTGGTCTCATCATGATCGTGTTGACGGTGGTGGTCAAAGGCTTGCCCGCGTTGACGTGGGACATGATCACGCAGACACCCAAGGGCGGTTTTTATCTGGGCAAAGAAGGCGGCATTCTCAACGCCATCGTCGGATCGTTGTATCTGGCGGGCGGTGCCACGCTGTTGGCGTTGATGCTGAGTTTGCCGATCACGCTGTATCTGGCGATTTACGCGCGCCAATCGCGGTGGGTGCCGGTGGTGCGGTTGGCGCTCGATGTGCTGTGGGGCATCCCGTCGATCGTGTATGGCGCATTCGGTTTTATCGTGATGCTGGCCTTGGGCATCCGCACGTCCTTGTTGGCGGGCATTCTGGTGCTGACCTTGCTGGAACTGCCGATCATGGTGCGCGCGATGGACGAAGTGATCCGCACCATGCCAAGCGAATTGGCCGAAGCCTCGTACGCGCTCGGCGCAACCCGACTGGAAACGGCGCTGAAAGTGATCGTGCGACAGGCGCTGCCCGGCATCGTCACGGCGATTTTGCTGGCCTTTGGGCGCGGCATCGGCGATGCGGCCTCCGTGCTGTTCACGGCGGGCTATACGGATCGACTGCCAGACTCGCTGTTGCGACCGGCGGCGTCGTTGCCGTTGGCGGTGTTCTTTCAACTGGGCACGGCCATTCCCGAAGTGCAACAACGCGCCTATGCCTCGGCGTTGATTCTGACGGCGATTGTGTTGATCATCAGTTTGGGCTCGCGGTGGCTGGCGCGTAGCCTGTCAAAGAACGTAGTGAAATAGACCCTCACCCCCGCGCTATGCGCGCGCCCTCTCCCAAAGAGAGAGGGGGAGATCGTATGGACGCACATATTCAAGTTAAAAAACTCAACGTGGAATACGGCGGGCAGCCCGCGCTGAAGAATGTCTCGGTGGACATTCCCAAGGGGCAGATTACGGCCATCATGGGGCCTTCGGGTTGCGGCAAGACGACGCTGCTCAAGAGCATGAATCGCTTGCTGGAAGTGCACGATGGCGCGCGCATCACCGGCCAGGTGTTGATCGACGAGGTGGACATTTATGATCCCGCCGTCGATGTGACAGACATTCGCAAGAAGACCGGCCTCTTGGCGCAGCGACCGTATCCGCTGCCGATGTCGATCTATGACAACGTGGCGTATGGCATGAAGATTCACGGCCTGA
>JAGOBP010000232.1 GCA_017999195.1 Thermoflexales bacterium | reverse complement strand
AAACGGAAAGCATCGGCTTGGACAAGGTGATCAAGAACGTCATCACCAATCCGGCGCTGAGGTTTCTGATCGTCGCCGGACGCGAAGCCGAGGGTCATCGCAGCGGGCAGACGTTGATCGCGCTGGCGGCTAACGGGGTAGATGCGCAGCATCGCGTGATCGGTTCGTCGGGGAAACGTCCGTTTTTGCGGAATGTGTCGCTCGACGAAATCAATGCCTTTCGACGGCAAGTGCAAGTGATTGACCTGATCGGGTGCGAGAATCTCAATGAGATCACGGCGCGAATCGGGCTATTGGCCCAGTCAGCACCAGCGGTGTGTAGTTGTGACTCTTGTTGTGACACGCCGACGCCGATCGCCATTTCAAGCATGACAACCATCGTTGCAACTGAATCGACCGATACGGTCGGCATGGATAAGGCCGGTTATTTCGTCATCGTGCCGCTGGCCGATCGGCAGGTGATCAACATCGAGCATTACGCCTACGATGATACCCTGTTGCATGTCATCGAAGGCACCGATGTACGGGCCTTGTATCTGACGATCATTGCCCATCACTGGGTCAGTGAATTGAGTCACGCGGCGTATCTGGGCAAGGAATTAGCCAGGGCCGAACTTGCGCTACAACACGGCTTCAAGTACGTGCAAGACGGCGCTTAGTTTTTAGGAGTAAACCATCGATGAGTCGAACCTCAACGTACAACACCACCGTCAATTGGACAGGCGAACATTGGGGCCACATCGTGCTGGGCAACGGGCCGGAGATGGACTTCTCCGCGCCGCCCGATGCGCAAGGTCATGCGGGCGTCTTCACGCCTGAAGATGCTTTCGTCGCTGCCGCGAACACCTGCATCATGATGATGTTTCTCTGGGCCGCCGAGCGCTTCAAGTTGAATCTCATCGCGTATGACTGCCGCGCCGAAGGCACCAAGTTGATCGAGTTGGACCGCACCGAACTCTTCACACATCTGCGCTTCTGGCCGATCATCAAAATCGCGGCGAAGGGCGAAGACCGATCGGTGGTAGAAGGCCGCGTACGCCGTGCCTTACAATCGGCGCAGAAATACAGCCTGGTCGCCAATTCGGTGAAGTCGCAGATCATCATCGAGCCGACGATTGACATCACGGACTAATTTGAGTTGGAGTATGCGGATATGGAAACGCTGATTACGGCGAAGCCAATCACGTGGGCCGAAGTTAACGAAAGCGGCGATCTGGTCATCCCGCGCGACCTGGTGGCGCAATTCGGGCTGACCCCCGGCGCGCGCGTGCGCATGGAAAGCGACACCAATCACGTGCGGCTGCACCGCCCCGTGACGCACCTGGCCAAGGTCTACATCGAGCCGACGATTTACTGCAACCTCGATTGTCGCACCTGCATCCGCAATGTGTGGGATGAAAAACTGGGCTTGATGACCGAGGCCAATTTTGCGCGGATTTTAGCCAGTATTCAGGCCGTGTCGCCGCGCCCGTCGGTGTTCTTTGGCGGCCTGGGCGAGCCGTTGTTTCACAAGCGCACCATCGAATGGATTGCGCAAGCGAAGGCGGCCGGCGCGCAGGTTGAGATGATCACGAATGCGACGCTGCTCGACGAAGAGAAGGCGCGGCAGATCATCGAAGCCGGGCTGGATATTCTGTGGGTCTCGATCGATGGGGCGACGCCCGAAAGTTATACCGATGTGCGCCTGGGCGCGCAGCTGCCGCGGGTGATCGAGAACGTGATGCGCTTCCGCCGCCTCCGCAAGGGCGGGCACTATGCGACACCTGAAATCGGCATCGCCTTTGTTGCGATGAAACGCAACATCGCTGATCTACCGGCCGTCATCCAGATTGCCAAACAGCTGGGCGCGCGGCACTTCAAGGTCAGCAATGTGCTGCCGTACACGGATGAACTGCGCGATGAAATGCTGTACACTAAAGTCTTGAGCGATCTGGCGTATATGCCCGCGCCCGGCATTCCGCGCATCAGCCTGCCCAAGATGGAATTCAACGATCAAACGATGGGGCCGTTGTTTAAGGCGATGAGCAGTGGCTTCAACGTAAACCTGGCCGGCAACAATCTGGGCGGCGCGAATGATGTGTGCAACTTCATCGAAAGCGGCTCGATTTCGGTGGGTTGGGACGGCAGCGTGGCGCCCTGTCTGCCGATGCTGCATACGCACGCCCATCACTTCAAGAATCGCCAGCATCAGGTCAAGCGACATATCCTGGGCAACATCGCCGAGCATGATTTGCTCGACCTGTGGCTGGAACCTGAATACGTACAGTACCGCGAGCGCGTGCACAGTTTTGCTTTTGCGCCCTGCACGTTCTGCGGTGGCTGCGAACTGCTCGACACCAATGAAGAGGATTGTTTAGGCAATACATTCCCCTCATGCGGCGGCTGCTTGTGGGCGCAAGGCGTGATTCAATGTCCGTGAAAAGTGATAAGTGACGAGTGAAGGCTTTTCACTCATCACTCGTCAAACTCAAAACATATTTTCCGCTCAAGGAGATTCCTATGTTAGACATCAAAGTATTAGGCCCCGGCTGCGACAATTGCAAGAAGGTCGAAGCGCTGGCCAAACAGGCTGTCGCCAACCTCGGCGTGGAAGCCGCGATCGAGAAGATCATCGATCGGACGGAGTATCCCAAGTATGGTTTGCTCTACACGCCCGGCCTCGTCATCAATAACAAATTGGTCTGTGGCGGACGCATTCCTACCGAAGCGGAAGTGCTGACGTGGGTGGCGGATGCCTTGAATTAAGCCGCACATCGATCGCAGCGACAACCTTTGAAGGCGCAGAGACGGCGGGGGTGCGTGGCCGCTGCTCTGCGCCTTTTGCGTCAGCGCCGTAGCGCAGGTCGCCGACGCCGTTGAATCAGGAGAATCATGACGACCAATTACATCGAACTCCGCCAACATCTGGAAGAACGCCTGACGCAATTTGGCCGTGAGCTGCCCGGTCCCATGGGCGGCTTTGCGCGCCTGCACAAGAAGGCCGTGGAAGATGGAGCCTTGAGCGCGAAAGTGAAGGAGTTGATGGCTCTGGCGATCAGCATCGCCGTGGGCTGCGAAGGCTGTATCGCCTATCACACACACGATGCGATCAAAGCGGGCGCGACTCGCGCAGAATTGCTAGAGACGATCGGCATCGGCGTGATGATGGCCGGTGGGCCAGGCACGATCTACGCGGCGCATGCACTGGACGCCGTTGATCAATTCCTAGCGGAACCGTCCGCAATCAGCGCCGCGCCCGCGATTGGGTAAGAATGTATCTCGATTCGATTGCCCTGACCCGCACCTTGCCCTGCCTGGCTGAACCAGGCAAGATCATCGTGATCGGCAAACCGAACCGATCGCTTGAGGAGGTCTTGCCGTATCTGGCGACCCTGCCCGGCATCATCGCCTACAACCCCGAGGCGCGCACGTTGACCTTCCGCCGCCCCGTGGGTTTCATGACGCTGTATACCGAGCGCGTGTATATCACGCAGCTCAAGAGCGCGGACGAAGGACTGGAGTTGCTGGCCGCACTCACCGAGGCTATCAACGCGACATGGGATCATCGGGCGGAACTCGTCGCCGTAACGATCGGCCGTCGCGCCCCGCGTCCGCTCGATGTGTGGACGCTGCTGCCGCAGACCAACTGTGTCCAATGTGGTGAAGCCACTTGCATGGCGTTCGCATTCGGCTTGTTGCAGCATAAACGAGCGGTGGTTGAATGTCCGCCGCTATGCGCCGACGACGCTTTGACTGATCGACGAGCCACGTTGGAAGCGATGTTTTGAAAGGCGATAGCGCGTTGCCACAGGTCAATCTGACGTCATCATACCGGCGTGACATCTGTCCTTGACGCATGGGTTGTTTTCCAATATACTTCAACGCAGATTGAATTACTTTTAGAAGGTTGTAGCAATGAAGGGTATTGCACGTCCCCCGATTAATCTGCAAACGCTCGCCGACCGCTTGAAGATCCTGGCCGAGCCTAAGCGCCTGTTGATTCTGCACCTGCTCATGGAAGGCGTCCAGTGCAACTGTGAACTGGGCGATGCCTTGCAAATGCCGCCCAACCTGATCTCGCATCACCTGAGCGTACTGCGCAAGGCGGGCCTGGTCGATATCGAGCGCGATGCGGTTGATGCACGCTGGATCTACTACTCGATCAATCAAGCCACACTCAATGAATTGAATGAGTTATTCGGCGTGTTCTTCGATCCCGCTCGGATCAAGCCGCGCCGCCCGACGTGTGGACCACAGAGCAGCGTCGTGCGTTTGAGCGATATCGCTGTGGCCGCATGATTTTTGTTGCCACATTATTTCAATGGAGATTGAATTACAATGACTGACACCTTGACTTTGTTTGACGTCCCACCCACGCACACCTCAACCGCAACGGTTGAATTCTTCGATCCGCCGATGTGCTGCCCGACCGGTTTGTGCGGCCCCACGCTCGATCAAACGCTGCTCGACGTGAACGAGATGGTGTTGACGCTGCAGGCCGAAGGCCTCAAGGTCGAGCGCTATCAGATGACGGGCCAGCCGCAGGCGTTCCTCAGTAATTCCGACGTGATGCGCCTGGTGCGTGAGCAACAAATGGCGGCGCTGCCCATCATCGTCGTGCGCGGACAAGTGGTCAAAGTGGGTGCGTATCCCACGCTGAGCGAAATCAAAGCCTGCCTCACCGGATCGGCCACATGACGCAATTTGTTTTCTTCTCCGGCAAGGGCGGCGTCGGCAAGACCAGCCTGGCCTGTACGCAAGCTGTTCGTTACGCGGACGAAGGCCAGCGCACGTTGATCGTCACGACCGACCCCGCCTCGAATCTGGCCGATGTGTTTGAACAAGCGATCGGGCATCAGATCACGCCGATCGAGCACGTGCCAAATCTGTGGGCGATGGAGATCGATCCCGATCGCGCGACCGAAGAGTATATCGATCGCGCCATGGCGCCCATCCGAGCGGCTTTTCCGCTCCCGATGGTACAGGTCATGGAAGAGCAGATGAGCGGGCCGTGCACCGCCGAAGTCGCCGCCTTCGATCGCTTTACCGATTTTCTCGACGTGCCTTCAGCCAATGGCCTGGCTTTTGACAGCGTAATCTTCGACACCGCGCCGACGGGTCACACGCTGCGGCTGCTGGAACTGCCCGCCGAGTGGAGTCAATCGATCGATTCCGCCAGCGAAGGCAGCGGACAAACCTGCATCGGACCGGCGGCGGCCATTCAAGACGCCAAGCACAAGTATGAACGCGCGCTGGCCATCATGCGCGATCCGGCGCAGACGACGTTTGTCTTCGTGCTGCACGCCGAAGCGATCGCGATCAAAGAGACCCAGCGCGCTGTGATGGAACTGGGCAAACTGGACATTCATACGCATCAATTGATCGTGAATGGTCTTATTCCGCCCGAAGCCACGCGCAATCCGCTGTTTGCTGCGCGCGCCACCATGCAAGCCCGTTACCTTCAACAGATTGAGACTGAATTGGCTCTACCCACCCGCCGCATGGTGCTGCTGTCGGGCGAGATCAAGGGCGTCGCTGGGTTGCGCGAAGTGGGCCGGATGTTCTTTGACGGTGGCCACGAATCGACATCAAAGCAGCGCCAGACCCTGAATGATCCCATAACCCTGCAACCGTCTGCGTTAGCGGCCGATGTTCTGGCACGCGTGTCGCCGAAGGGTCAGCGTCGCGCCGTGTTCTTCGCCGGCAAGGGGGGCGTTGGTAAAACAGTCGCGTCATGTATTACAGCCGTCTGGCTGGCACGACAGGGCTACAAGACGCTGCTGCTCACCACCGATCCCGCCGCGCACATCGGCGACGTGTTGGGCGAACCCGTCGGTGATGAGGCCGCGCCAGTTGAAGGGGTGCAGAATTTGTGGGCGGCGAAGATCGATCCGAAAGCCGCCGCCGAAGTCTATAAGCAGCGCATCCTCGACGATGCCCGGCAGCGGGGCCGGCCCGCAGCCTCCATCAAAGTCATGGCCGAAGAACTCGATTCGCCCTGCACCGAAGAAATGGCTGCGTTCGATAAGTTTATCGACTTCGCTTCGCAGGCCGATTGGCAGGCGATCGTCTTTGACACCGCCCCGACCGGTCACACGATGCGGCTGATCGAACTGCCCATGGACTGGAGCCAGCAGATCGATGTGAAGGTGTTTGCCTCGGTCGATACGACGGCCGCCGACGATGTAGCCAAGCGGCGCTTTGGCGACGTGATCGAGATGATGCGCGATCCGGCCCGCAGCACGTTCGCCTTCGTAATGTATCCCGAATCAACGCCCATCCTGGAAGCTTATCGCGCCGCAGAAGAATTGCGCACGGTTGGCATCACGGCGGGCCTGGTCGTCGCCAACTTCGTTATCCCAGCCGAGCAGGCCACCACGCCGTTTACCCAGTCGCGACGCGCCATGCAGGCGAAGTATCTGCAGGAGATCGCGCAGCGTTTCGCCGTGCCGGTGATGCAAGTGCCGCTGCTGGCGCATGAAGTGAAGGGCATCCCCATGTTGATCGAGTTGGGACAACAAGTGTACGGGCCTGGCACATCGATTGAAGCAACGCCCATGCTCAGCAATACAATCACCGCCTAATGATCGGAGCAAACACCATGAACAACTATGCAATGAACGACTTGGAACTGGCGCCCGCGTCGGTCGTGAAGCAGGCGGCGCGTGATTTCGCGGCCACGTTGGCCGAAACGTCGCAATTCAAGGCCTACGAAGAGG
>JAGOBP010000231.1 GCA_017999195.1 Thermoflexales bacterium | reverse complement strand
GAAAGCAGTAGCCGTTTTAGTGATTGCAGGGCATACTTGAACACAAGAGTTAAGCAGTGAGCACTCATCAAAGATCGACCACTCAACACCAGACCCATACCCAGCGCCAATCGCAGGCCGCCAAGACTGCCGCACCCAGCGCCCAGCTGGTAGCCGCGACCCTGCTCGAAGCGCCGACAACGCTGCCCGACACGCTGTTGTCGATTCAACGTTACTACGGCAATCGCGCGGCGCAGCGATCCATCCAGCGCAAGCCGATCAAAGACGGCGAACTCGATGCCAATCTGAGCAGCACGATCAATCGCACCCGCGGGGGCGGCCAACCGCTGCCCGATCGCGTGCGCGGCTCGATGGAGTCTGCCTTCCAGTCGGACTTTGGCGGCGTCCGCGTGCATAATGATCAACAGGCGGATACGCTCAATCGCTCGGTCCAGGCCAAAGCCTTTACTTTAGGCAGTGACATTTACTTTAGCAAAGGCAATTATCAACCGGGCAGTTCAAGCGGCCAGGAGTTGTTGGCGCATGAATTGACGCATGTCGTGCAACAGGGTGGCGGTCGCGCCAGCGGTGTGCAGACCAAGCTCACCCTCGGTCCGGTGGGCGACCGTTACGAGCAGGAGGCCGATCGGGTGGCGAAACAGGTCGTGAGCGGGATCAATCGGCCTTCTGTTCAGCGCACCTCCAATCGGCTGCAGCGCGATGCGCAGATCATCCGCCGGGCCTTTGAAGCCAAAGTCGGCGCATCGCGCTGGTGGCACAACAAAAGCAAAAGCATCATCGGCAAGACCAAGGCCGGCGGCTTGAAGTCGCGCGAAGAGTCCGAGGCGGCGGTAAACATGGGTCCGGCCGATGCCGCCGCGCAGATCGCGGCGGAGTTGTCGTCGGGCAAGAGCGTGCTGAAAGTCTTCCAGAAAGTCTCGTTCTTGATGACCGGGCACGACCCCGCCGAGTTGGAAGAGGCGTTTTTCAAGCACACGCAACGCGGCTTGCGCTCATTGATCTTCACGACCTTTTCGGGCGACCCCGGCCCGATGGCGGCCAATTACCTGATTGATATTCTGGACAACAAGGGCGAACCTTCGCTGAAGATGCGCGCTTATCTGGCGTTCGGCCAGGTCGACGGCTCCGGCACGGTGTCGCGCGGCGTCGCCAAGATTCCCAAAGTGGGTGAGAAGATCGGCGGCGAGAAGGGCGACGGCGAACGCGTGGAAGCCTTGTTCATGGCCGCCACGCCTGCCGAACGCGCCAAGTTGTGGCAAGACGCGACGTTCAAAGCCAAGATGGAAGACGTCGACGACAAAGCCTATGACCGCATGCAGGCCGCGCTGGACGTGGAAACCGCCGAGCAAGCCGTCACCACCGCGCAGACCGCCGGTCAAAGCACGGGGCTGGCCGACCTCAATCTGGCCGCCGCGCGTGATCGGCAGTTGGCGCTGTTCCTGCAACAGTGCATCAAAGACGTACCGCTGTTGGGCACCATCGCCAAGAAGCTGGGCAAGCGGGTGAATTACGGCGTGGATTCCAAGAAATTCTCCGACTATTTGATGAAGTGGAAGTCCACGGCCACAGCCACCGACATCGCCTATTTGAAGCAGCCCATCAGCGAGTTCAAAAACGCGCTGGCTAAAGTCCCCACCAATTTCCTGTTTGGCCTGGACCCGCGCGCGATGGCGTTTATCAATCAGTATGTGGATCAGGCCAACACGCAAACGGGCGAGGCGCAAACCAGCATGACGGCGGGCCTGTTGGAACAGCGCGCCGACAAAGTGAATCGCGGCACGCAGCGCGGTTACGTGGGCGCGATCATCATGAACAAGATCACGTCGCGCAAATGGCGCGACGTTGAAGAAGAGATCAAGCTGCTGAACGACAGCCAACGCGCCGAGCTGCTCAAATCGCTTGCGCCCAATAGCACGCCCGCCGAGGCGATGACGGCGCTGGCGAATAAGTTGATGCAGGCCGGTTTTGACAAAGAAGCCCGCGCCCGCATCACGGCCATGTTCAACACCGAATATGGCGAGGCGGGCGGCGCGTACATCGATCTGCACGAGTTGTTCAATCGCGGCAAGACCAGCCGCATCTCGGCCGTAGCCAGCCCCAAGAAGTGGAAAGACGCGGCCGGGGGCAAGATCATCTCCAAGTCCATCATCAAGATTCTAATGGACATGGACTCCGAGAGTTACGTGCAGATTCGGCGCGACACGGCGCTGATGGACAAGATCAAAGCCGCGTCCGGTGACAAAGAATGGAAGAAGATCGCGTGGCTGCTGGGCGCGCCCGAAAGCAAAACCGATCCCGATAATCTGCAAACGGGCGCGAACACACGCGAAACGATCGAGAATGCGCGCGTCGCGGGCGAGATCAATCCCAAGCGCTATGCCGTGCAGTTGGACAAAGCGCTCGAAGAAGACACGATCGGCAAAGGCGTCAGCGCCGGGCGCGAAAAGTCCAACGTCCACCAGATCGTCACCAAGGCGCGCTATGCCGCGCACGAGTTTGCCAAGAGCCAGACCGCCGTCGATGAGCGCACCGCCGCCCTGCAATTTATGGCGCAGGTCATGGACGGCGTCAAAGCGCTGGACGATAACAGCCCACGCAAAATCGAGTACATGCAAAAGCGTATTCCCGAAGCCTACGCGGTGCTGACCAACGACCAACCGATTACGGTGGCCACCCGATTGGCCCGCGCCCATCGCGAAGGCTTTGCCTTGTTCGGGGCCGATCGCTTCCGCAAGGCTGATCGGCAGAAGGTGGCCTGGAGTTTCATGGATCTGGAAGGCCGCCAACTGCTCGACGAATGGTCGAACCTGAACGAATTCCGCGCGTTGAATGATCTGGTGCGCGCCCACGAAAAAGAGGCCGTGGCACTGGACCTGCAACTTCAGCAAGCGCGCGGCGGCATCATGGCCTGGGACCGCGAACGCCGCGCCGAAATCGGCACCCGGCAAACGCAAAATCAGGCGCAAATCCTGATGCTGCGCGGCAAATTGCGGCAGTTCACGCTGGGCATCAACCCCGCGCGCCTGGCCGATATGAAACGCATCGGCGTCAAGGCCGAAGATCGCGTCAAGTACGAAGGGCTGGTCAGCGACAAACTGATCAAGGCGATGAAGAAAGACGAAGAAGTACAGGATGTGCTGCGCGAACTCAACGTGCCCGATGATGCCTACATGCGCCAGAAGATGAAGGCCGTCGACGCTTTACAATCGCAGCGGATGTTGGACACGACCCGCCAGTGGCATTTATTTTCCACCAAGGGCGCGCAACTCGACGATGCCACGCGCAGCGTCAAGGGCAAGGTCACGTCGACCGAAGGCAAACTATCCAAGGTCACGCCCGCCACCAACCGCGACGATCTGGAAAAGCTGCGTAAGGAAGGGGCCGAACAAACTGAAAAAGCGCTGCAAGACCGCACCATGGTCGAGGCGCAATTCCGCGACATGCAGGCGCGCATCCGCGCCAAGGCCATGCTGATCTTCAAACTCATCACCATGGCGATCGTCATGGGCTTGAGTGCGGCCTTCACGGCAGGTCTGGGCACGCCGCTCGCCATCGGCATTCACATCGGCATCGAGGCCGGGCTGCAAGCGCTGGAAGCCGCCTTCCGCTACTTTGTGTTGGGCGACCGCGACATGGGCCGCCTGGCCGTGGACTTTGCGATCGGCCTGGTGGGTGCCACGACGCGCATCCTGACCGGCAATCTAGCCATGGCCCTGCAAGCCGAGATGCTGTTCCCCGGCGCGATGGTGGAAGGCACGCAATGGCTGGCCAAACCCATTTCCAAATCGATCAGCGGCCTCATGACCGAGATGGTGATGTTTGCGCCCAAGTACGTCGTCCAGAAAGTCTATCAAGACAAAGAACTGGAGAAGGTCATCAAGGAAGGCGAAGACAACGTTGCCGACGCCGTGACAGACTCGGCCGTGGGTCAGCTTAAGGGCTTTGTCGCCAAGGTCGCGATCGCCGGCCTGAAAGAACTCAAGACCGAAGTGCAAACGGGCGAGCCAAGCACCGTGCCATCCGATCGCAAGTTCAATCAAGCCTACACCGATCGGCTGGCGGGCGGGCGCAATCCAGAAGAACAAGAACAGATGTGGGGCCGCTACGAAAAGCAGCAGAAGAAAGCGGTCAAGAAACAGGTCATCAAAGTACTCACGCACAAAGACAAAGAGACCGAGGCCGCCGAAGAAGATCAGCGCAAAGACGCGCTCAAAGACGTGCGCAAGGTCAAGAAATCGCCCGGCGCCAAGAAACTCTTTGGCCTGATCGACGCCAACCTCAGCGCCTTCCAGGCGGCACCGAATCAAGAAATCGGCGCGCTCTTGTCGACGCAAAAGATCACGCTGGGCGAACTGCGCGGCCTGACCGAGGACGAACAAGAAAAGGCCGAGAAGAAATTGCGCTTGCGACCGGGCAGTTGGCCGGCTTTGGTCAATCGCTTACCCTGGCGGCGCGCCGCACCTAATCGCACGGTGACGAACTAATGAACGACGCCCTCGACCTCAACGTGCTGCCCGGCTTGTTGCCGCGCCTGAAATTGCAGACGGCGCAGTTGGAATTTGGCCCGCCGCCCGCGCCCTTTGAGCGCGCCCTGCCCGATTGGCTGCGCGCGCTGCCTGCCGCGCTATTGGGCAGCGCCACCGACGCAATTGCTGAATACGGTCTGTCAGTCACCGCCGATTTTGAACGCTGGACCTATCGCGCCAGCGGCAACACCGACACGCTGATCGCGCCGTTGGCCGCTTACTTCGCGCGGCTCGATGTGCCCGCATCCGAACTGAATCAGTTACAAGCGATCGGACAACTGATCAATCCCGATCAACTGGGCTGCTGGCTCGAAGTCCAGTCGTCATCACAAAACACAGGGTGGTCCATCAACGGCCCGATTGCTTTAGCGTCCGCCCTAACGGCCCTACCCGTCAGCGAGGATGCGGCGATTCTGCACACGTGGTTACAGCGCCAGGCGCTCGATACGGTGAGTTACTTGGCGCGCGCCCTCGGTACCGGCGACCCGCACGCGGAAGTGCGTATCACCCTCACCGCCGCTGATGCTTTAGGTGCGATCAAACTCGCGCTAGATTTGTACGCGGCGCTGCAAGTGCCCGCGCCGACCAACGACGTCTTGCGAGTGCTCCTCAACGCCCCGCAGCCGCAGGTCGAGGTCTCATTATGGCTAAATTCGCAAGGTGTGGTAAAAATTGGCTTAATGCTGCCGCAGCCCACGCGCGGCCTCGTCCTTGATCTGGCGCGGCTGAGCGGCCAGACCTCGTTTGAGCCGCTGGCAACGCTGGAAGGCATTTTGGGCGTGGAGTTGCCGGTGGCCGTCGAGTGGCAGCAGCGCGCGGCGGGCGCGGGGGCCGAGCTGCACTATCGGGTGGCAGGAGAACTATGATCGACGAATTGGATGAAGTCCTGCGCCAGTTTCTAATCCGCGAATTGCCGATCAAGAATAATGAGATCGACATCGCTTTTGATCAACCCGGCAAGACCTGGTCGGCGCGCGTCAGCCAACCCACGTTGAATGTGTATTTGTACGACGTGCGCGAGAATGTGAAGCTGCGCGTGGGTCAACAGGTGTGGGACATGGAGCGCAACGACGATGGTTCGATCAGCCAGCGACGCAAGCCGGTGCGCGTCGATCTGCACTATCTGGTCACGGCGTGGACCACCGAGCCGGAAGACGAACATCGGCTGTTGACGCGCACGCTGCTGGCGCTGTTCCGCCATCAAAACATCCCGGACGATCTGCTGCCCGAATCGCTGCAAGATCAGCCGACGCCGATTCCGTTGAAGGTGGCGCAATACGACATGCTGGAGAAACCCAGCGATTTCTGGAACGTGATGGACAATCAGCAGCGGCCCGGCATCACGTTGATGGTAACGCTGGCGCTGAATCCATATCAAGCCATCACCGGCCCGGCCATCCGCACGCGCGAACTGCGCATCGGGCAGGCGCAGGAACCGGCGTCGCTGGAGAAACTCATTGAGGCGGCGGGCGCGCATACCTATTGGACCATCGGCGGCACAATCCATTCGAAGAAGCCGCTGAAAAATCTGCACCTTAAGTTGATCGAACGCGATCAGAGTTTGACAGTGCAGGACGGCAATCGCTTTGCGATTGGCAATTTGCCGCCGGGAACTTACACCCTGGAAATTATGGCCGAGGGGCGCAAAGCGGCGCAGAAGACCATCACCGTGCCCGCGCCCGATTACGACATCGATTTTTGAGTGAGTGGCGGCGGGTCAGGCCCGCGTGCTTTCGATGGATGAATTCAACGGCTGACACGAGAAACAGGTGACGGTCGCAGGGCATCTGGTTCTCGTCTCAGCCCGTGAATTCGTTCGAGCCTATTAAGGAGGCCAGAATTCAGGGGAAAATTACACTGCCGGTTGCTTTCAGTCTTGTCACAGACAGTAGACTTAGCCAAACACATGAGTTCATTTGCTAAAGGAGATCAACATGCCTGAGTATCTGTCGCCCGGTGTTTATGTGGAAGAAGTCGATCGCGGCCCCAAACCGATCGAGGGGGTCGGCACCGCGATGGCCGTCTTCGTCGGCTTCACGGAAAAAGCCCAGTTGGTCGAGACGGTTGACGGCGAGACCGTGACGCGCGATCTGTTGGGCAAGGCCCAGCTCGTCACCAACTGGACCCAGTACGCGGAGCGCTTCGGCGGCTCCGTGCAAGGCGCTTATCTGCCGCAATCGGTGTACGGCTATTTCCAGAACGGCGGCACGCGCTGTTA
>JAGOBP010000230.1 GCA_017999195.1 Thermoflexales bacterium | reverse complement strand
GCAATACATCACGCCGACGATGCAGTTCTTGCTGGGCGTGCTGGTTTATGGCGAGGCGTTTCCGTCGGCGCAGTTCATCGGCTTTGGGCTGGTGTGGCTGGCGCTGATCGTGTTTACAATCGAGAATGTGTGGGAGCGCCGCCGCGTCCTGGCGATTGTTGAACCGGTGTAACTTTCGAGGTGAACCATGAATTTCTTCAAAAGTCTCTTTGGCCCCAAACCAGCCCCGCCGCGCAATTTGCTGCCCCTGAAAGTGAAGTGCCGCCGCTGCGGCGAAATCATCGAGGCGCGCGTGGATGTGGCCAACGACCTTAGCGTGGACTATGACGACGCCGGGCAAACGACCTATCATTGCCGCAAGGGCCTCGTCGGGCGGCAGCAGTGCTATCAAACCATCGAAGTCGAGTTGCTGTTCGACGCCAAACGCCAGCTGATCGAGCGTCAGAGCAGCGGCGGTGACTTCGTCGAAGACACACACTGACGTTTGACATCGCCCTCAAATCCGCCTATACTCCCTTCAATCCTCGCACAATCAGGAGACTCGTCATGCCGGACAGCAGCGCCTTCAAGTTGACGATTCGCCAGGGCCCAAAACCCAATCAAGCTTTTGATCTGGAAAAAGATGTGCTGACTTTAGGCCGCGAAGCGGGCAACGATCTGGTGATCGAAGACCCGCAAATTTCGCGCCGCCACTCACGGCTGACCCGGCAGGGCAACTCGTATTTGCTGGAAGACCTGGGCAGCACCAACGGCACCTTTGTCAACGGCAGCCGCGTCACGACGCCCGTGCTGCTGGCCAACGGCGATCTGATCGGGCTGGCCGACACCGTGGTGCTGGCCGTGCAAATCCCGGTCGCCATCGATGCGGGCGCGACCTTTGTCGGTCATGCATCCGACGCCGATTCCACCTCGATCAAGCAAGGCCCGCCGCCCACGCAGCCCGCTTTCACGCCGCCCGTCGTCAAGCCTGCGCCCAAGCCTCAACCACAACCGGTACAGGCTCCGGTGTATGTTCCGCCCGCCGCGCCGCCACCGGCCGCTTATCCGCCCGTGGTTGCGCCCGTTCCAGACGCGCCCGCCGCCGACAATCGACGCATGATTCTGATCGGGTGCGGCTGCCTGACCTTGCTCGCCATCGTCGCGCTCATCGGCCTGGTCGCGTGGTCGTTCATCGACTGCACCTCATTCAGCGGCGTCTTTAAGTTCTTGTTCCCGCCGTTTCAGTGCTGAGAGTAGATTGGTAGACAAGTAAATTGGTAGATGAGTAAAAAGCCCTCGAAAACGAGGGCTTTTTCGTTCATTCCGTTAATCCGTCTTCTTCTTTCGCCAATAAATCACATCGTCCCGCTTGATGATTTCCACCCGCCCCTGCTCTTCCAGCCAGTCCAGATGCCCGATCGTTTCCGAGAGCGCGAGAAATGAATCGATGCCATTCAAGCGGCCAAACAACGGCTCGGCAATCTCAAATGCCGATCGTTCCTCGTCGCCGATCATGTGCAAAATCTTATCAGCGCGGCGGACGTGGAAATGCAGTCGTTGACGCACCAATTTCTCGACGTCATGCACCGGCTCGCCGTGCGACGTCCACGCGATCAACGGTTTCAAATCGACGGCGCGCTGCAAATGCTGAATGTACTGCACCAACCGATGCGGTCGCGGTCCGCCGTCGGGATCCGGTTCCACAATCGGATTGCTGCTGATTTCGCGCAACAGATGATCATTCGACAACAACACGCGTGAGTCCGAATCAAAGAACGTGATTAAACCACCCGCATGCCCGGGCATGTGATAGACCTGCCACACTCGATCGGCCATCTCCACCCGATCGCCCTCATCCAACGTCTGCGTGACCGGCACACTTTCGGCAAAGCGTTCGCCCAGGCGGCGGCTGTCCGCCACGCGCTGACGTTCCTCGGCGGGCACACCGGCTTCCGTCATGATCTGCATGTAGAAGTCATTGCGCTGCACGCGGATCGATTCGTAGTTTTCCAGGGGCGCGTGATTGTGGCGATGCGTCCACACTTCCGCGCTGCTCTCGCGCACCAGTTCCGCCGCCAGCCCGTAGTGATCGGCATGCGCGTGCGTGATGATGATGCGGCGCAAATCGCTTGTTTTCAAGCCGATTTCGCTCAGGCCCGCGTGCAGTGCCGCGCGCGAATCGGGATGGCGCGGCCCGGTGTCGATCAACGTGATCGGATCACTCAGCGCCACATAGCAATTCACCGGCCCCACCGCAAACGGTGTCGGCACCACGATTTGATATAACTTTGGCAAGACTTCAATCGCCATCCGAATGTCCTTTGGTGAGGCAAGAAGCAAGCGGCAAGAAAAAGAGGCCGCTTTTGCTTCAAGCCGCCTCTTTCGATTTCACTCGTTACTCGTCACTCATCACTCTTCGGCTTGCTCTTCACCATGATCGTCCACGAGCCGCGCTGCGTGGTCTGATCGTTTTGATTCTTCACCACCACATTGAAGGTCACAAAGCCGCCCGCCGTGCCTACGGCCTTCTTCTGCGTCACTTCGGCCTCGGTGTGAATGGTGTCGCCAATCTTGATCGGCGCGCGGAACTTCCATTCCATCGACGTGAAGGCTTCCACCGTTCGATCGAGAAAGCCCATTTGCATCGCCAGGCCGGTTGCTACGGATAAGCCCAACAGACCGTGCGCCACCCGCTCGCCAAACGCCGAGGTCTTGGCAAATTCGGAGTCGACGTGAATGGCGTTCCAATCGCCGCTGATCCCGGCAAACGTCATGATGTCGGCCTCGCTGATGGTGCGCCCCGCCGTCACCACCTTCAGGCCCACTTCCATATCTTCGTAGTATAAACCGCGTGGTACGTAAGCCATACGTTTTCTCCCTCGTGTGTGATGGCGCGATTATACCCCAACCTGCCACACGCGGCTCTCACCCACGCGACGGCAATCGCGCACGAAGACGCACTGATTGCAGGCGCTGTCGCAACTCACGCCCATTTGCCGCAGCCAACCCGCCCCCGCCAAATGCTCGATCATCTGCCCCACCAGTTCCGGCGACGTATCCAGTTCGCGCGCCATCTGATCGACCGTCACCGTCCCGCCCCGCTTCAACATCGACATCAATTGATCGAACATCGCTCCCCCTTGGACTACGCGACTAATCGACTAGCGACTTGATAGACAATGATCCCCGCCCCAAACGAAATCGTTGCCAACAGCCCGATCGTAAACAGCGTCCACTTCCACGAATGCGTTTCCGCCTTGATCGCGCCGATGGTGGCCGCGCACGGAATGAACAACAATTGCACGACGAGAAAACTCAGCGCCGCCGCCGGTGTAATCACGGTGCTCAACGTTGCCGCCAAACCGAGCGCGTTGTCGCCCGTCCCGAACAAAATGCCCAACGTCGCGATCGAGTTTTCCTTCGCCACAAACGACGCCAGCAGCGCCACCAGCAACTGCCAACTTAGCCCCATCAAATTACCCAGCGGCGATAGCCACTGCCCGATCTGCCCCAGCAGCGACGTCTCGACGTTGCCCGTCGGGATGACCGACAGCGCCCACACCGCCAGCGCCATGATCAGAATCAACGTGCCCGCGTGCTTGATAAACCCCAGCGTACGCTGCCACACCAACAGGCCAATCGTGCGCGCATTGGGCAAATGATACAGCGGCAGTTCCATGATGAAGGCATTGTGTTCGCTCTTCATCAACGTGCGACTTAAGATCACGCCCACCACCGCCAGCATGCTCAAATTCAAGGCCACTAAACCCAACGCCACCAGCGGCGCCGCCGCGCCGAAAAAAGCGGGCGTCATAAACGCCACCACCGCCATCCGCGCCGTACACGGCACCAGCGGCATCAACACGATGGTCATCAAGCGCGCTTTGTCTGCTTCGATCACGCGCGTGCCCGTAATCGAGGGCACATTGCAGCCCAGCCCTAAAAACAAGGGCAAAAACGATTTGCCATGCAGCCCCATCAAGCGCATGAAGCCGTCCATCAAATACGCGGCTCGCGCCATGTAACCGACGTCTTCCAACAAGGCCATACCCGCAAAGAAAAACACCAGAATCGGCACAAAGGTCAACACCGTCCCCGCCCCGCCGATCACGCCGTCCACGATCAAGCCACGCAGCCACACGGGCGCAGTTGCCAGCAGCGTCGAGGCCGCATTCGACAAACCGTGAATCACCATCACGTCCAGCCAATTCTGCGCCGGCTGCCCGATGGCATACGTCAGCGCAAACAGCAGGCCCAGCACAGCCGCCAGCACACCCAGCCCCCACACCGGATGCGTCGCCGCGCGATCGAGCCGCGCCGTCAGCGTCATCGACGTGGTCGGCGTGCGCGTCACTGCCGCCTTCACCGCACTCGCGATCCACGCATAGCGCGCCCCCGCAATCGACAACGCCGCGTCGGGCTGCGCCTTGAGCAGCAACTTCAACGCGCCGAACTCAATCGAATCCATCAGCGGCCGCAATTGATCGATCAACGCCCGATCGCCTTCCTGCAACTTCAAGGCCGCCCAGTGTAAAGGATAAACTTCCGGCAAGGCCGCCGCCACCGAGCGTTCGATCTCGTCCAACGCCCGATCGAGTTTAGGCGACAACCGTGGGCCGCTGATCATCATCGGGTGTTGGACCGCCGCGTCAATCGCCGCCGTGATCAACGGCTCCACCCCGACGCCCTTCGCCGCGATCAGATCAAACACGGGCACGCCCAACGCCGCGCTCAGCGCCTGCGTATTAATGCGGATGCCGTTTTGCGCGGCCACGTCCAGCATGTTCAGGCCCACCACCAGCGGCAGACCCAACTGCACCAACTCGGCCACGAGGTACAGACTGCGTTCGAGGATGGCCGCATCCACCACGGCGATCACCACATCGGGCTTTTGCGTCAACAGATAGTCGCGGGCGATGAGTTCTTCGGGGGAATTGGCCGTCAGCGAATAGGTGCCGGGCAAATCAACCAGTTCAAGCGCGATGTCGCCGCGCGTGCAGAAGCCGGTTTTTTGCTCGACGGTCTTGCCCGGCCAGTTGCCCACGTGCTGATTCAGTCCCGTGAGCAAATTAAAAACGGTGGACTTGCCGACATTAGGCTGGCCTGCCAGGGCAACGTGAATCCGCGTCAACGCCGTCTCGTTGCCGCGGACTTGATCGGGCGCGGCTGCACCCGTCGAGGTGTGACACGCGCCCACTAACCGATCCTTCGCAGCCGAATCGCCAGCGCTTCGCTGCGGCCCAGCGCCACGCGCGTATGAATAACGCTTACGATCAGCGGCCCGCGCCCGGAATTGCGCACCATCGACACGCGGCTGCCCGGCACAAAGCCCAGCGCCGCCAACCGCCCCACAATCGAGCCGCCGCCTGCCAACGTCAAGATTTCAGCATCACTGCCCGCTGGTAACTCGTCTAATCCAATACCCGGCATGGTCTTTTCCTTGTCTACCTGTTTACTTGTTTACTCTTACAACTCGCGCATACACCTGTCAAACACAGACACGCCCGCGCCACCTCAACCCCGTACTCGTCGTGCAATTGATGGCGCAAGTTCGTCACATGCGGCGAATCAAACTCAATCACCGCGCCGCATTGGCTGCACGTAAAGTGATAGTGCTCCGTGTTGGGCGTCGGCTCAAAGACTTCGCGATGATTATCCTGATCGAAGTAACGGGATTTGATCAAACCGTGCGTTTTGAGGAAAGCCAACGTCCGATAGACCGTCGAGGCGTTCACGGCCCGATCGTGCTGCTGCGCCCGCGCGATGATGTCCTCGGCCGTCAGGTGCTCGTGGCTGCCCGCGATCACTTCCAGGATGACGCGGCGGGCCGTCGTCATGCGCCCCCCTTCAGCGGCGATGGCTTGTTCGGCTTGGCGGACAAATTGAGGTTGAGTCACGGCGACCTTATTGCAAGTGAGTTGCAATAAGGATACAACGGGGCAAGTCACCTCGGGAGTGACAACTGTAATGAAAAAACGTGACAGGTCTCCATGACCTGTCACGTTTGGGCGAGTTATTAGCCTGCACCGGAAATAACGGTGTATTGGGTTCTCCCGGAGATCAATCGCCGGGCGACTCTGCCGCACCGAATCAATTCGGCTGGTTTCAGCCCGATTGATCGGGCACGCTTGCTCTTCGATCAACGTAAGAATTGCCGTCTGAGGCACCACCATCGTGACGCAATTGCGGAGGCTGAAGCGAACATCGCTCAGGCGGCCGCGACGACTGCGCCCAGCAGCACCTTCACCACATGCGGAACGCCGTCCTCCACTAGCGGAATCGCGTTACCCTTCAGAACCTTCCCATCCAGCGTGAGGTGCTCAACGCCGCGATTAACGCCCGTCGGATTCTCCACACTGATGTGATAAGTGGTTGTGCCGACACGATACGTGACTTGATAACTCGCCCATGTTTTCGGAATACATGGCTCGATCTGCACCGTCTGCCCCATGCGTCGAATGCCTAGGATTGCTTCAAGCCCCACGCGATACAACCAGCCGCTTGAGCCGGTGTACCACGTCCAGCCGCCACGCCCAATGTGTGTTGGTGCGCTGTACACATCGGCGGCGATAACATACGGCTCGACCACATACTTCGCGGCCTTGTCCGGCGTGTCGCTGTGATAGATCGGGTTGAGCAACCGGAACAGCGCTTCAGCGCCATCGCCCTGCCCCAATTCGGCCAACGCCCACACCACCCACGTCGCCGCGTGCGTGTACTGCGCGCCATTCTCGCGGATGCCAGGCGGATAGCCTTTGATGTAACCG
>JAGOBP010000003.1 GCA_017999195.1 Thermoflexales bacterium | reverse complement strand
ACGCCGAAATCAACGCATCGGAAGTTTCGCCCTCACGCACGTACTTGATCAACATCAACACCCCGAAGGGAATTCCCCACGGCAACAGGCTGAAGTTTGAAGCCGTCGCCTTCGCGTCGGGCACGCCGAAACCAATCGTGACCAGCTGAATCACCACCACGATCGAAATCGGCAGCAACAGTTTGGCCACGCCACGCCAGCCGTCTTTTCGCCAGGTGCGCAACGTCCAGCCCATAATCACCACAAAGCCGGTCTGGGGTTTCAACGCCACCAGCCAAATGCCCACCTGGGGCGGCAGGGTTGCCCCCAACAACACCAGCCAATCGACATTGGCAAAATGGAAGTTGAGCAGGCAGAACGGCGACAACAACACAAACGCGGCCACCCGCACCGGTGGCACCTTAAATCGCGCCAGAGCCAGCATGGCCCCCAGCAGCGTCGCGACCACCCACACCCACTGCGCGACCGTGATCGGCAGCAACGTCAACGGCAGAAAAGGCAGCACACCCCAGACCGGATTCCAAAACCCATACACCGAATACGGCGATGCGCCGCTCAGCCAGGCCACGGCCGCGTTATAGAAGACTTGAAAATCATTGATGATCATCGTTGATGAACCGCCTTCGCACCAAGTACAAGCCTGCGATCAACAAGCCCGGCAGCGGAAAAAACATCACGGGATTTTGAACGGGCTGCGCCCCGCGCGCGATTGTGGCGATAAACAACAGCCACAACCCAATCAATAACACCAACAACAGACCGGCCACCACCCGATCGCCCCACTGGCGACTCAGTTCCGAGCCAACCAGCGCCACCGGCAAAAACAACATGATAAAGTTAGTCGGATCAGTTCGAATGCCGATCAACTGGGTCACCACCAGAGTCAAACTGCTCAACCACAACAACCCCGGAAAACCCGATCGGCGCGCCAACCACCCCTCGCGCGCCAGCAGCACGCCCAACCCAATCGTCAGCGCGCCCCCCAGCCACGGCCCGGCCTGCGGCCACCACCGCGCAAACGCCTCGGCAGGCGTGCCCGGCTCCGTATACGTGGGATAACTCAGTATCTGCCGGATATTCTGCACCAACCAATCGGGTTGCAACAGCATCGCACCCAGCATCAGGCTTAGAAATGCCGCGCCCAGACCTACCACCAATCGCCAGCGTCGATGGGTGATCGCCCACCACAGCACGCACGGAATAAACAACGCGACCACTTGCGGCTTGATCGAAGCCAAAGCAAACAGCGCCGCCGCCGATAGATCCTTCTCCGCCCGAACGAGCGCCAACCCCAGGGCAATGAACAGACCACACACCACAACCGCATTGCCATTGATGACTGGCCGGACGCCGTGATACCACAGGGCGGCAAACACGATATAGCTAATCAGCAGCCAGCCGGACATGCGCCACTGCGTCAGGCGCACACTGACGACAGCCAGAGCCACTAGCGCCAGTTCCAGAACTGTCATCCAGACGGCGCGCGCCAGCACATAGTCACTGAACAAAGCGAATGGCGCAAAAACGATCAGGCTGTACAACGGATACACATACAGCACTTGATCTTCGCCGGGCAGCGCCGCGCGGCCATAAAACACGGCGTGAATATCCTGCGTCGTTTCCGCGCTATACGGGCTCCAGCCCTTCAGGAAATAGTCGCGGGCACCCACCCAACGCGGCACAAAATCACTGCCGCCCGGACTTTGCCGCGCAAAGTTCGCGTTAATCGCGATCAAGACACTCAGCCCGATTAAGCCTGCGAACAAGCCCGCAACCGATGATTTAGTCAATTTGAAGTTCATCACAAAAAGTGTGCCAAGACTGCACCATCGTCCTATTGGAAATGCCGCAGTGCCGAGGCTGTACTTCCGTCAGAATTCTATGCGCTATCCGTCGCCAGCCGATGGGGGTCACCGACCCGTGGTTCATCCAGCAGCCAACCGACCAAAATCAACAGCACAATGAAACCCAAATAATTGTCGTGGAAGAACTGTGAAAAAAAGCCGTACGCAAACATAAACATGCCAGCATACATCGGTATAGCGGCTACTGTACGCTGTCGATTTTGGCGTCGTAGCAGCAGCCATGCCAGCAACAAACTGACGCCCAGCTGGATCAACCAAAATGGGAAGGCCGCAACGTTGGAGTTTATCCAACCCAACGACCGCAACAGCATCCCAAAGCTAATGCCGTTAATCGGAAAGCTGTGCGCAGATAGGCCGGATTGAAAATAGAAAATGTCGCCCAGGAATGCCGCAGGCGCCATGACTAACCACGGCAAAAGGAATACGCCGCTTACGCCCACCAAAATGATCAATAGCGGCCTCACGCGCACCCACCGGTCTCGCAGGCTGCCCGATCCAGCCACATACATCAAATAAAACGGCACCACAAACCACGCGACTTGCTTAGTCACACAGGCCAGCGCCAACACCACTGTCGCCCATTTCAAATGTCCACGCTGCATAAACAGCAGCATCAGCACGATTTCAAACAACACCACGATGTCGTTGCGGCCTTCAATAAAAAACGGCAGCAACATCGGATTCAAGCCTAAACCCATCAACAACAGCCAGCGTTTAATCGGATCGGAAGTCAGGTAACTGCTCATCGCCAGGGTCGCCACAAACAACAGCAGGTAAACACTGCGCTGATCAAACCAACCCGGCGCGATTACCCCAGCCGCAGCCTGAAACGGCAGTGGAATCAAAAATGTTAGGGGCAGATACGCGTAATAATCCAGAGCCGGGTTTTCGGCCAAGCCACCCAGTGTGAAAGGCGATTTGGCCAACGGCGTTGAACGATAGTCTTCTACGTAGGGATTAAGTCCCTTGAGCACAAACGCCGTAGCCGCCTCGCTTTGAACCAGCCCGTCATGCGCCAGCCGATCCGGCGTAGTCTGACTGCGCTGAATAATAACCACCAACGTGGGCAGCACAACAATCATAAAAATCGCCGCCCAAATCAAACTGGTTTTGAGCCAGTTTTTCAGGCGACGCATACGCAACACCGACCATAAATCAACCGCCCAATATAACCCGATCAGCAGCGTCAAGGTCGCCTTCATCGCCGGGGAGCCAATCGTCACTTGCATAAATGGCAGTTCAATCCGCAAAACGATCAGCGCGCCAACAATTAAGCTAAACAGCACGGCATCAATCGACAGGGGTGTATTCAAAAGCGAATGCGATCGAGCCTGATCAATCATAGCCAGCCGTTCTCCCCAACGCCCCGACACAGCAAGCACCCCCCATCTACGCGCCAGCCGTCTGTCACGTTAGTCACACCGCAACACCGTAATCGCCGTCAACTGATGTTCGGCCAGCGGTTCCTGGCAATTATTCGCCAGCCAACGCTGCGTAGCTTCATCGGTTTGCGTAAACACATCAAACGGCAACGACTTGGACAAACGATGATTGCTTTCAAGTTGACTGCGATACACCAACCACACATGTTGTGCAGATGCGCGAAGTTGATCGAGGCGATCAGGCTGGCGTGCCAGGTCGATGGCCTGCAGCGGTTCTGTCCCTCGATAATAGTAACGCAACCCGACAATGCTTTCAGTATCCTGAACGCCGATGCGATCGCCCGGTTGTACTTGCTCAGTCAAGATCACGGCCGCGCCGCGCCAATCCTCCTTGGCAAACAGCGGATCGCTATGCAAGCGCCAGGTGTTCAACAGCATTATCCCGACGATCACGCCGCCGAACAGCCAGGCCAGCCAGCGCGGCTGCCAGCGGACCAGACCGATCGCCAACAAAATCAACCAGGCGTATAGGCAGAACGCTAAATAGCGATCCATATACGACGGCACACGCAACGACAACACTGCCGCTGAAGCCAACGGCACAATCAGCCAGGCCAGCAGCAAACTACGCCAGCGGCCGGGTTGAACAAGGCCGCGCCAGGCGGTTGCTGCTACGGCCATCGCAACCAGGATCACTGGCCAAGTCCAGGTATCCGTATCCGCACTCGTAAAGTTCCACAACGTGAGCAACGGAGCGGCCAGTGACGTGCGTGGAATCCAACTAATCGCCAGGCCGCGCAGCGGTTGCAGCAAATAGAGTATTTCCCAGGCAAGCAGCGGCAAAGCCGCAATAACATGCGCGGCAAACCAATACCGGAATTGCCGGGGTTGTCGCCGGAAGCGTGGCAACCACCAGAGCAATTGACTATAGCCTATGAATAGGGTCACGTAATGTGTGACATAGGCCAGGCTGGCGGCCACAATCATCCGTCGCCAGCTGCGCCCGTCCAGAGCGCGCATAAAACCGTCCATTGCCGCCAACGCACCGAAGCCCGCCAACGTGTACATACGGGCCTCTTGCGAGTACCAGATGTGAAACGGATCGATCGCCAATAACACCGCGGCCATGCGCGCCACGGCATCGCCGCCTATGCGTCGCGCCACGCGCGCAATCAAGGGGATCGACAACACGCCCATAATCACCGAGGGAAACCGCAACAGGTATTCACTGGTGCCAAACACGGCCACACCGCGCGTGACCAAATAGTATGCAGGCGTATACGCGCCAAAGGGCAGCAAGAACGGCACAAAATCCGCAGACGGTACCACCGCGCTGGCCCACCATGTAAAAGCCTCATCAAACCACAGGCTCTGCTCACCCAATCGATAGACGCGCAGACCAAAGGCGATCAAAATGATCCCCAACAGCCACGTCCGCTCAGACACGGTCCGCACTTTCATTGGCCGCGGCCCCTCATGCCCGTCCCCGCACGTAGATCACCGCCAATTTATCCCGATACACCTCGTGCCAGCCGGACTCGCGCCGCAACGCCGTATCCAGCCCGCCGCCCGCCTCGATCAGAATAAAGCCAACGTTACGTCGCTCTAGCACCGCCTGCCAATCGTCCTGCGCCAGCGTCACCCGCAGATACTCGCGCAAAAATGTGTCGTCATACACATCCGTGCGGCCGTCGGCATACACCGGATACTGCGGCCACAACCGCCACATCAAATAGCCGCCCCAGTTATACGAATTGAACATTTCGCGCGCAGGCTGGTTCTGCTCAATCCAGTCGACGGCCCCCAGCGGCAGAATCTCCTGCTCGGCCTCGGCCAAAGTTGAGGGCATTAACGGCACAGCGATCTTGATGGCCGCCGCCGCCGCAATCACGATCAGCAGCACCCCATTCAAAACCGGCTGCCCCCTCGATAGTTTCCGCGCACCCCAGCGGCTCTGCTGCCATAACGCCTCGGCGTGACGGCTCAGCACGGGCGCGCACACCAGCGCAAACAGGCCGATGTTTCGCCGCGCCAGAAACGTGATGTATGCAAACAGTGCCACAGTGACCGCATCGGTCGCATCGAGTTTGCGCCCCGACCAGCCAATCACTACCAGCGTCAGCAATAGCAGCCAGATCATCGGTTGTTGAAACAACTCGTGAAAATTGGGTGACTGCCACTCTTGAATAAAATCCTGCAACACGCCGATATTGACTGTCTTCACCGGCAGCAGCCACGTCCCGATCGTAAACGGATTGATCAACAGGGCGAACACAGACGCCAGCGTGATGATCAATAGTTTGCGCCAGCGTCGCCAATCGACGGCGACCATACCCGTCACGCCCAGCCACGCCAGCATCCGATTCAACACCTCACCCGCCAACAGCGCGCCGATCAGCATAAACCCAGCGATGTAGCCGCCGTGCGTATTGGCCCAGATCACAAACAAAATCGGCAGCACCCACAACCGATCGATCTGTTTCCACTTATAAAGATACAGCAGATACCCCACCACCGCCGTCAACACCAGCGTCACCATTTGCGGACGCGCCGTCCACACCGCACCTGAAGTGGCCGCCACCAGAATCAGGATAAATGCGCGCACAAACACGCCACCAGACAGCTGCTTCCACACGAACACACCGGCCAGCGTCACGAGCGCGGCCACCAGCAGCGACAGCCCCGGATAACCCGCCACACCATACGTCACATACAACAGCACTTGCGCCAGCCAGTACACATCCACCCACGGCGTGCCGGGCACGGTCGATGAATACGGATCCGCCTGCGGCACGCTGCGCGTTTCCAGAATGTATTGGCCGGTGCGCAGATGCCAGTACATATCGGTGTCCACGGCCGTCCGCACCGCCATCGCGAACAGCGCAATGAATGAGATAAGCGTGACGAGCCTGGTTAGCGTAAGCTGTTTAACCATTAGCACTCAGTCGATCGATCAATGGATGATTAGTCAACCGGTTACCGATTGACCAATCACTAATCCCCAAGCCCCAATTCTTGCGGTGTCACTTTTCTCGACAGCCCATAAAACACCTGATAATTGCCAATTAACTGTTCTTTGAATGAAACACTCAACCGCTGAAGACCGTCTCGAATCAACGCGTTCAACGGCGGATGATTGGTCGTGATGTAAAACGCCCGATCGGCTTGCGCGACAGCCTGCTTGTACGGCGGATACCGATCGTCGCGCGGCGTGTATCCCAAGTCCAGATGATACGGCAGCGCCGCCGTCGTGATGATGCGCTCTTGCGACAAAAACGCGATCGGCGTTTGCACCCAATAGTTGGTATAGCCGTACGTCTCATCGTGTGCCAGCAAAAAATCGATCAAAGTTTGATCGAACGCATGATCAAGCCACGTCACTTGATCAAACTGCGTGGTGATGCCGGGCGGCTGCACGGCAGCGGCCAACGCTGTACCGGCCACATTGTAGCCAATCAACCCGGCTAACAACAAGGGGACGAATGTCCTGTTCGCCTTGCGAATTGCTTGCAACAACGTTGCGATTGCAATGCTCAGGGGCAAGTACAACGGCAAAAAATAACGACCAGACGGATCACCGCCAAAGGGTGTGACGAGAAACGTCATCAGCAGCACGGCCGGCATGCCCAACAAGATGAACCAAGCGCCCTTTGACTGCACGGCATTTTGCTCAGGACGCCTTGCGTGTCGCGCCGCATAGACCAATGCGCCCACACACACGGCTAAGACGGCCACACCGATCACGGGCAAAACAAACGTCCCCGACCACGGATAACGCAACCCGGCCCAGGCCGATACGCCGAACAACAAGAAATTCAGCAAACGCACGCCCAGCGAATCAAAGTACGTTACCCCCGGAATCGTATTCGCCACGCCCGCACCGGCCAACTCCGCCAACTCGCGCCCGCCCGATTGGATCAGCGCCAGCCACCACGGCGCACTCCCGATCAAAAACCCGGCCAAGCCAAGCGCATACCCTCGCCACGCCCGCCCTCGCAACCGTATGAGCAACCACACGCCGATCGGCACCAGATAGATCAAGATCAGGGGAAAAGTGTACAGTCCAAAACCGGCCACGAATCCTAGCAAGAGCCACGTTCTTTTCACGCAACACGCACTACGCACCACGTTATCCGCCAGCAAAATCGCGAGGTTGCCCAGCACTAGCGTCTCGCCATAACCACCCAGCGTCGCCGTCGTATACAGCGTCAGCATCGTCGGCGGCAGAGCCAGCCACAGCAGCGCCGCGCGCGCCCCCCACTCCGTCAAGCCCAGGCGTTTGGCGACCAGATAACTCGTCAGCAAAAACGCGGCAAACAACGCAATCTGCACCAACCGGATCGCCAGCACATTCTCGCCGAAGATCGAAAACGACAGCGCCACGAGCCAGGCATCGGTTGCGCCCAGATACGCCTGCCCATAAAAAAACACGGGGCGCTCCCCCCGCAAAATGTGCCGCGCCATCAAGGCGACGATCGCCTCATCGCCGTTGAACGGCACGGCGTTGAGCGCCAGCCAACCGAATTTGTAGATCACGGCCAACCCGATTACGCCAGCCACCGGTGCAGATCGTCGCATGTCAGTCTGTCACCCACAACAATTGAATCATCCGCCTACCCGATAGAATCATCAGCCCCAACAGTACCGCCACCAGCAGTCCAATGCGCAGCGGCGAACCCCCCAGCAGCAGCCAATGAATAAACCAAAAATCCGGCACATTCAGCCGGAAAAATTCATCCACTTTCAACATCTGCGTGCTGAAGGCGGCAAAGTCCGTGCCACTCGGCTCCGCGTGGACGATAGCCAGCGCACTGTCGCGCGCCGCCGCCCAGGTAGACGGTTGCACAGAACGTTGCAACAGATCAAGCGTCGTCGGCCATTGCCGTACCAGCGGCGAGTCTTCAACGCGCAGGATCGCTCGGTTGAGATAGTTAGCCGGATCGCGTTCGCCGAACTCGACCAAATAGCGGGAATGATCGACCAACAAGGCGGGCACATTCAATAGCAACGTCAACACGCTCAAAATCACAAACCAGGTCCGCCGCGCGGTCGATGGCCGGACGTGCACCCAGTAGCCAGCGGTCAGCAGCAACAAGGGCAGCAGCGGCAGCATATAACGCGGCCCCCAATTCCAGCCGCCGGTCCAGAAATTATAAGCGGCGTAAAACCCGATCGAGATCAGGCCAAAGGCCATGATGAATCTCGCCTCGGTGCGCCGTTGACGCGCCAGCGGGATCAGGCCGAAGAAGCCCAGCAGAACGATCGGGTTGTAAAGCAGCAGCCCTTTGCCCGGGCTAATCAACAAGCCAAATAGGCCGACGATCAGCGGCGCGCCAAAGCCCGTACCCGCCACCATATCGGCATAGCCCAGAATCAGCGGCGAGCCAAATCGCAGCCAGTTCCAGCCGCCCAGCAAGGCGGTCACCGCGCCAATGGGTATCATCAACGCCAGCCACTCGCGCGGTCGGCGCAACCGTCCAACGGCCCATAGATACTCGCCAAATGCCGGCAGCACGATCAGTGAGCGCTCGCGCACGTACAGCGCCAGCGCCAGCGCCAAACCCGTCTGCCATAACCACCGCCCCGATTGATCCGTGCCCGCCCGAAAACTGCTGTAAGCGGCCAGCGTAAAGAGCAACGCCAGCAACGGATCGCTGAAGAGCGTATGCGTGTAAACCAGCGGCATGGCGCCCAAGCTATAGAGCAACCCAAGCGCGATGCTCAAGCGCGGCGAATACCCCCACGCGCGACCAAACAACACCAGCAGCCAGCCGGTCAGCGCCACCACGATCGGATTAAACAGCGAAACCGCCCAGCGAATGATGATCAACGAGCCGGGGTTATCCGGCGGCCCGCCGAGCAGCCGCCCCAACAGATACAATGGAATTTGCAGTATTGCCTGGGCGTGGGTGTAAAGCGGATAACTGCGTCCGTCGGGCGTGACGCCCCCCCACACCGTAGCTTGATTAAGGATCGCCGTGCGAGGCAAAAAACCGGGGAAAGTTTGCGCCACAATGTCGATGGGCGGCGAGGCCACGGTCAACTGACCGCGCTCCACCAGGTTGGCCGTCATTTGCAACGGGGTCTCTTCATCCAGCGGCGCAAGGCGGCCCCCGGCCAGCAGAATCAACACCGCCAGCAAAAACACCAGTACCTCAACGTACGAGCGGCGGCGGGCAGAATCGATCATGGCGCACAGGGTTAAGGCTTCAACGCGTAGGCCGTCACTAAATCGCCAAAGTTCAACGGGATCGGTGCTTCATTCAGCCGCAGCGCCCGGAACAGCCGCCCAAACACCCGCCCCAGCAGCGGACTAAAGCCCGCGATGCGCGTGGCAAAATAGCCCAGCCGCAAATAACGGCCTTGCGCCTCCGAGCGTAAGATTTGAAAGCCCGCCTTTGCCAGCATGGCCTGCAACGTGCGTTGGGAAAAATAGTACACGTGCATTTCCATCAACCACGGCCAGCGACCGGCCATCACCCGCGCAAACAGACTGTCGATGTCCATCGTATGCACGACCAGCAAACCGCCGGGCTTCAACAACCGATAGGCCTGCTGCACTTCCGCGAACGGATCGGTCAAGTGCTCGATCACGTCCCACATCGTCACCACATCCACGGACGCATCGGCCAAGCCCGAGGTCGCCAGTGTGCCCTCGATCATGTGCAGACCCTGCGCGCGCGCTTGATCCACTGCCCAGTGGCTCGGCTCCACACCCCACGCTTCCCAGCCATGCTGCGCGGCGATCTCCACAAACACGCCCGTGTACGCGCCCACGTCCACCAATTTGCCGGGCGGCGCGTGCAATTTCTCCAGCGGATGCAGATGCCGCTCAAACGTCAACACGCGGCCGTCGCGTTCTTCCAGATACAACGGATCTTCCACCGCTTCATACGAATCCAGAATCTTCGCATCATCGATGCGCGGATTGGTGTACACCAGTCCGCAATTCTTGCACTGCACAATCGTATGATGCCGCCCGTAGCCGGGGCTGGTACAACGAAAGGCCTCGACCGCCGTGGGCAGCACATCTTCGGCCACGGTACTGGGAAACCGCAACCGGGTTTGATTGCTCCCGCACAAATTGCAGGGCACATACTCCATGATTAGTTGGCCCTTCTGCCGGTGAATTTTTCACGCATCCGTCGCACGCTTAAGCGCCCCACTGTTTGCAGCGCCCGCCATACCTCGGCCTGAGAAATCTTCGACGTGCCCCGGCGACGGTCCTCAAACACGATCGGCACTTCCCCTGTCTGAAAGCCCAGTCGCTGCACGTCAAAGATCATCTCAATCAAAAACGAATAGCCATTGGCAAAGATCGCATCCAGATCGATCGCTTGCAGCACCTCGCGCCGATAGCAGCGGAAGCCCGCCGTGCAATCTTTGGCCTGCAAGCCCAGCAGCAGTTTGGCAAAACCGTTTGCGCCTTCGCTGAGCATGCGCCGCTTCCAGGTGCAGTTTAGCGTGCCGCCACCCGGCACATAGCGCGAGCCGATCACCATGTCGCGGTCCCGGCTCAACTCCAGCATCGCCGGAATATAGCGCGGATGATGCGAAAAGTCTGCATCCATCGTCATGATGCGATCGAAGTCCTGCGCCAGCGCGTGCTTGAATCCGGCGATGTAGGCCGTACCCAGGCCCAACTTGCCCGCCCGATGGATGACCTGCACCCGATCGGTCTTGGCCGCCCACGCGTCCGAGGCTTCGCCCGTGCCGTCCGGCGAACCATCGTCCACGTTGATCACGCTCAAGTTGACCGGCAACGCCAGCAACTCCTCGATCAAAATATCGATGTTGTCACGTTCATTGTAAGTTGGCACAATCACGACTGGTTTCATGATCACATCTCGCTTCTCATCACAAGCCACGCGCAGCGTCCCTAGATCGGTAATTGGCTTTCATTCAACGCCAGCCCCAGCGTCAGCAGCCACAACAGCGCATAATTCAAGCCGCGCTTGGAACGTCGGGCGGCGGCATACAGCAGCGTCGCCGCGATTAGGCCCACGACAAAACGCGCCATCGCCAACGGCTCGCGAAACGTTGATTGGGGCGTAAACACGATCACGGCGGCATTGATCAACAATAGCCACATGGGCAGATCAAACCGACGTCGTCGCGCATCCCCGATTGAGCGCCACAGCCCGATCGAGGCCGGAATCACCGCCAGCGGCAGCATCAACCCGGCAATCAACAGAAAGGCGCGGCCATCCAGCGCCGCAATCGACCACAGTCCACGCAGCGGCACAAGTTCAAACGGCGTCGCCAGCGCCCCGCCCGAGCCTACACCGAATTGGCCAAACCAACTGAACAAGATCAATTGCCAGATGGCAAACGGCAGGCCGACGAAAGTGCTTATTTTAAGGGCGTTGCGCCAATCGCGCTGCGCGGCATACGTCAGCACCGCGCCCGCCGCGAACATCAGCGTCATCTCTTTGGTCAACGCCGCCAACGCCAACGCGATTGCCGCCCAGCCCGATCGTTTTTTCAGGAGACACAGCACGCCCGCCTGAGCCAAACCATAGGCCAGCGGCTCCGTCAAATCCAGCCGCACGCCCATCAACGTTCCGGCATTCAGGCCGTAAGCCAGCGCATACCAGCGACTTGCGCCGTAATGCGCCAGAATTTCTTCCGTACACCATGTGCCTGCGGCTAACGCGATCACATTGATCGCCATCAGCGCCCATGGAATCAGTTCCATAGTGGCCAAAGCCAAAACACGCGCCGCCACGGGATACACCATGCGCTGATAACGGTACGCGGGCACATCCACTTTGGTCCAGCCATTGGCTGGATCACGTGCGATTTGATAGGCAAATTGCCCGTCGTAACCAGGCTTGCCGCCGGGCACGCCCGGGTCATACAGCGGCCCGATCAGCGCAAAAAACTTCGGATCGAAGTTGCCGCGCGCCAGCGTGATCGCCACGTAGATCAGGCTGATCGCCAAGACCACGCGCCACGGTCGCAGGCGTTTCATGCGCGCACCCGCCGCCTTAGGAGCAAAGCCAGCAGCACAATCAACCCGCACGTGAGGGTAATCGCCGCGCCGATCTGCACCGAAGCCGGTTCATAGCGGAATTCGATCGTGTGATCACCCGCCGCCACTTTCACGGCGCGAAAGGCGGTATTCGCCACTTCGATCGGGGTCGGCGTCCCGTCGACCCACGCCTGCCAGCCGGGATAATACACATCGGCCAGTATCAAATAGCCGCTGGTTGGCGAAACGGCGCGTATTGTAACGGTGTTGCCAGAATCGGTCAAAGACTCAATCGACGCACCACGCACGCTGGAATTATCTGGAAAATCAGTGCGATCAGGCACGATCCGCGCGCGCGGCCAGACCTGCTCGTTACGATACACCGTCACGTCGGGGGTCTGGTATACGATCGGGAGATCAAGCGCTCGGGGCGAGAGGATGTACGCCGCATTGAGTTGATTCACCCACGCTTGTGCTTCGGCCAACGAAGTGGCATTGATCCGATCGAGCACCGTCTGATAGCGGCCAATGATCAACGAATCAAAATTGCTGGCCGAGGGGATATGGTCGATCATCGCCAGATTAGGCAGCAGCGTCTGACGGAAGTTTAACCAGTGCGACAGTTCGTTTGGCCCATAGCCGGTAAATTGTTTGTTTTGCGCCAGATATGTCCCAAATTTCAGCGCGTTTTCGTCGACATCCAGGTAAAACACTCGACCTTGTCCGCCGTCGGCCCGGATGGCGTCTGCCGCAGGATTTGGCGCGTGATACACTTCGGCGGGAAGAACAGGATTCAAAGCAAAATGCGCGCTGATCAGATCGAGCGCCACCAAGCCAACCACAATCAATTGGGGGCGGCGATCACGAATGCGCTGCCGGAACATCCAGCCGATCAAGCCCAATAACAGACCCAGTCGCAGGGTGGCCGGACCGAAGGTCGTCACGCGCCCGCTCAGCACGGCTACAGCCACCAGACCAGCCAGCGCGGCCGCCAGGCCCAGCACAATCAATCGGTTGGCCGCCCGCCGCGAAAAACCATGATCAAGCCACCGCTGCGCGCCCAGAGCCGCCAGGCCGCACAACGCCGGAATCGTCACGACCAGCCACCGCACCGGACCTTGAAACAGATCGAAGCCGGGCGCGTTTTCATACAACCACACATAGATCGGCGTAAACCAGCCGACGGCCAGCACCAGCGAAACGAGTGTGCTTAAGGTGAAGAAAGTAATCAGCGACGAGTGACGAGTGACGAGTGACGATTCGCTAGTTCGCTGATTCGCCGAATCGTTGACTCGTCGCCTGATCCCCGATCCCCAATCCCTAAGCCCTTTCCCCATCATCCACAACGCCAATAACAGCGGCAGCAGGCCGATGTAAGCGGCATTTTCCCAGTAATTATCGTAGCCCCAGAAATTGTTCTGCGCGGGATTGCCAAAGAAGTCCGGCGACAGCAGCGTTATCAAGCGCGGCGGCCAATATGAATGCGTCAAGATCTTGATCGATTCCAGCCCGCCCGCCCGCTGTGATTCGCGCGTCAGTTCAGCCGCGGGCAGCAGTTGAATCGCGGCGAGGCCCAGGCCGATGATGACGGCCAGCGCAAAACTGATCAAGGACACGGCAACACGGCGACGAGGCGTCCCCTCCCCTGGCAATGCCGATTTTGACGGGGGAGGGTTAGGGTGGGGGTAAATTACGCGCCAGACAAAATATGCGCTGACAAAAATCAGGCCATACACCGCCGTTTGCGCGTGCCCCGCCAACACACCCAGCCCAATCACCACCGCCAGCCACATCGCCTCCTTGCTCCCTGCTCCCTGCTCCCTGACCATCAACTTCTCCGTCCGCCACAACCACGCCGCCAGCCACGGCAGGGTCACAGTGATGCTCATAAAGCCGAGCCGCGCAATCAAGAAGCCGTTGAGTTGAAAAGCCAGCGCACCCAGCACTGCCGCAAACGTCGAGAGTTTCAGCGTCCGCAGGTAGGCGTACATGAACCAGCCCGCAAGAATGACGTGCAACAGTGCGGTATAGCCCAGTGCATATTCTGTCGGCAAGATGAGATAGAGGAAATTCCCGGGATAAAATGCGCCAGTCTGCAAATTCGCCGCGAGGGGCGCGCCGCTGCCGACGAAGGAATTCCACAACGGCAGTTGCCCTGCGCGCCACATCTCGGCGGCCAACTTTTGCCACGGATAAAACTGCATCAGCGGCACGCCCCAGTACAACACGCCGCCCAGCACGATGGGCAGCAGCAGTACCGTCGGCGCGATGATGAGCGCAACGCTGGGCCAATGTTGGAAGTTCGAAAGTCGCCGCATAGTCTTCGTGCTCTGCATGGTTAGCGTTCGACTCGATAGATTTGATACTCGCGCTGATCGTAGACCAACGTGAGATTGGTAAGCCGGGACAAATCGATCTGTCCCAGTTTCTTTTCCGGCGGACCATAAACCACGTAAGTGATGGGCCAGGTCTGCAAAAACGCCTGACGCGCTTGATCGGAAGTCGCGGCGGCATAGAATTCGGCGACCAGGACGCGCTTTTCTTCGCTGTAGGCTGTCTCCGGGCCATGTCCCAGAAAAGTGCGCGCCGCCGTGCGCGTCGGCAAGAAGTTGCCTGTATATTCCGACGACAAGAGGACATCCGCTGCCATGGTGTGTTGCACCAGCCAGTCCAGCGCCGCGATCTCGCCCCCGGTACGGAAGCCGGGCGGCATCTGGTTCAACATGAAGACGATGTGATTGCTCAACATCAGGCTGTACGTCAAGGACGAAACAATCAATAGTGCGGCCACCACCCATTGCCGTAGCCCATGCACCGTATACCGCCGATGGCTCGCCAGCCAACGAACCAGCCGCGAGTGACTCCAGGCGGGCAGCACACGATACACCAAACCGATCGCCGCCACAATCCCCAACGGCACTTGCCAACTTTCAAACAAGCGGCGTTGAAAACTCACCGGCACATAGATCAAGATCGGAATGATGATCAGCCATCCGATCAATTTTGGGCTGCGAATTTCAGGGCGCGAATTGTGCCGTAAACCGATCACGGCCAGGATGCCCATCAGCAGGTAAGCCGCCCCGTAATGCAGCGGCGAGGGTGAAGACAAGACGCTTTGCTCAAGCCAGACGGCCAAAATCGGATCCAGTTGAAACACCGCAAAACTGTACAGCGGAACCGGCGCTGTGAGCAGCACCACGGCGATGGCGCGCCGCACGGACGGCCAATCGATCCGGCGGCTGACGATCGCATCGGCCACCAGACCGATGCCCAACACCGCATCGGCCACGCCCACATCCATCGGCACGAGAAGACCCATCAACGACCAGCACACTGCCGCCCCTAGCACACGCCGGGCGTGCGGCGGGCGGTCAGACCACATCAACATCAAACCCAATAACAGCAGCATGCGCGCCAGTGCAATGTGCGGAAAAGCGTAGATCGTCAAAAACGAAAACGCTTCAGGCGAAATGAGATCGATCGGCGCACTGTCCAGCCAGTTCGGCTGACCTATCAAGATCAACAACCACCCCAGCCCGCCGCTGAATGTGATCAGCAGAAACGCCAGCCGCCGCGCCGCGCGCGATGCGACAAACATCGCGATGAACCGATACAACACCACCAGAAACAGCGCCGCACTGATCACACGCGTCAGATGAAACAGGCTGATCGGCGGCAGAGCCGTAATCGCCGCCGCCTTGCCCAGCAGCAGATAGAAGACGTGAAACAGCGTGCCCAGATGCGGCTCGGACGTGTATGGCAGGTGAAACAGCCACGCGCCCTGTGCGCCTTGATTCATCTTGGCCAGATACAGGTTGCCGTCTTCAACGGCAATCACAAAGCCGCTGAAAACCTGCTCCGGCGTCGAACGCAGCGCCCCGACTGCGTACGGGAGACTGGTAATGATCAGGGCCACGCAAATCCAGACCAGCACCCAGCGCCATTCGCTGCGAGTGACCACATTGCGTCGAATCATAAGCGAGACTCCAACGTGCGTCGCTCGCGTCGAGCAAGCGCCAGACCAATACCACACGCAATCAAGCTTAAGAGCGAGATTAACCCACCCGCGTACACGCGCTTCGGCTGATACACCCACTCGATGATATGCGTATCCCACGGCACATAGACGCCGCGCAAGGCGACATCGGTCGCAAACATCGCCGCTGCTTCCCCATCGACGGTTGCCGTCCAATCGGGCGCCATCACTTCGCTCAACACCAACAGCCCCGGCCCGGTCGCTTCCACTTTGATGTGATCCGCTTGCGCTTCGATCACACGCACGACCTTCGAGGTCGTTGGCAACTCGATCGAGTAGGGCAGCCCTTCCACAATAGCCGCTTCATCCAATGCCGCAGATTTCAGCCACTCGGCTGCGGCTTCCGGCGATTTCGCCACCTCGATCTGATCGATCATGAACGCGCGCGGCAAAACGCGTTGATTCTCATACACGATCGTCCCGGCGTTGCGATAACGCTCGATCAGATCACGCGACTCGATCGGAAAATCCGCCACTACGTATTTCACGTTGAGCGCACCCAACAGTGCCAGATTGGGTTGCACATCTTTCAGGGCCGTGCCGATGTCGGCATCGGTCTGAATGCCCGCAAAGGGCGGCAGCGTCACCGAATAGCCCCATGCGCCTACGCCGGTCGCGCGCTTCATATACAGCACATAGCGCGCCAGTTGCAGCGGATCAACGCCGTCCGCCAGTTGCACGCCAAACTGCTGCGCCACGTGCTGCGGAATCGACCACGAGGGCGAGTACACGCGAAAATCGCCCGGTTGTTGACTCAGCCAATCGGCCGCGGTACGGCCGGGGGCAAAGGCCGTCTCGACTGACTCCACGCGATACACAGCCCAATCGACCGACAGCAACTCCATCACGATCAAACCAAGCGCGATCACAGCCGCCGTCCTGCGCCATGTCACTGGCTTGATTGAAGACAACAGCGCATGCAAGCCAAAGCCCGCCAGCACCGCCATCGCAAACACGACGATAAACCACGCGCGGGCGGGCACGCGCAACAGCGACGCGCCCGGCAGTTGAGACAGCACGCCATACAACGGCGTATGTGTCCCCAACGCCACCAGCACCCCGATGGCCATGACGCCGATTAACCACGCGCGGAGTCGCGCCGGGATCGATCGGGCGCGCGCCACACCGATCACGGCCAACGCCAGCACGCTCAAGCCGACATACGTCGTGCGTTCCGCCGCCCCGCTCCGATCGGCGATCAACAGCCCCAATAAATACACCGGATCGAGCGACAAAACGCCGGCTTCTTCGGGCGCCAGGGCCGCGCGCGAACTGCTGTTGGTCAGCGACAATGTCGGCAGCCAGGCCACCGCTGAGATTGCCGCCGCCACAACGATCACAATCAAGATGCGCCCCAACGTATTCAACCACGCGCCGCGCTGCGCCGCCACGACCAGCAAGTACGTCAACGCCAACGCGCCCGCGTAAATCGCCATGCGCGCATCGGCCAGCACGCACACGCCAAGGGCCACGCCAGCCCAGATGCTGCTCCCCCCGCCAGCGGCCCACCGATTCGAAATCGGCGGCTGGCAAGGGAAGTCGGCTTGAAGCCGACTTCCCTTGCCAGCCTGCGAATTCATTCGCAGGGCAGCCGATGACGATACTAGGGGGTACATCACCAGCGGCAACCACGCCCACGCCTCAACCAGCGTCAAATGGCCCAGCCCCATGTGGGCCACAATTTTCGGCGCGGCCGCATACGCCACCGCCGAGGCCAATGCGGCCCAGGGACGCACCTGCCACCGCCGCATCAACGCATACATGGCCGCCGCCGCCAATGAAAAGTGCAACCACAACAAAATGTTCAGCGCCAACGCCAGCGGCAGCGCCGTCAACCAGGCCAGTCCATGCGGCGGATAAAACAACCCGGCCAGCGGATTCTCTGCAAATGGCGTGCCCGACAAAATCGACGTGCGCCACAGCGGCACATGCCCAGTTGCCGCGATCTGCTGCCGCGCATACTCAAACGCCGACCAATGCGTCAGCGTCAGATCGCTCACGGCGGCATGCGCGGGATACGGCAGCGCGTCATTCAACCTTGGAGCAACCGGCGCAAGAATCAACAGGCCGATCAGTAAACAGCCTAAAACAAGGGTAAACCGACGCCTCATCGTTTCACCGCGTACACCACAACGTCGCCCGACCGGAACACTTCGCTCAACGGCAGTGCGGTGACATCCAGCGTGCCCAATGCCCGTTCGCGCGGGCCAATCAACACGTAATTAGTCGCGCCTAAAGCCGCCGCATCTTGCCCCGCAAAGAAATCCGTCACCAGTTGTTTTTTGCGATCAGCCTCCACCGTCTCATACGGATGCCCATACACCACACGTTGTCCCGCAAACGCCGGTATAAAGGCCCCCGTCTCTGGCGTGGCCAGCACCACCGCCTCAAACGGCGCGTGATCGTGCAGCCAAGTCAAAGCCGCCGCCTCATCCGTCGACAGGTAAATGCTGGGCGAATGCGCCAGCGCGCCCGCGCTCAAAACCAGCACGATCATGATCGAAGTGGGCAGCGTTGCCGCGAAGATTAATCTTCGCGCCAGGCTGCTCCGTGCGATCAGGGTCAAGCCGCTGGCCGCCAACAATCCGATCGGGATGTGCAGACCCAACGACCAACGGCGCTGCAAGGGAAACGGCCCGTATAGCAGCGGCACCGTCACCACGATCCAGACTAGCAACAGCAAGTCCCAATTCGATCGCCGTCGCCACGCCGCGCGGGCCGCCGGGATCGCCAGCACAATCAACAGCCCGTAGCCCAGGAGATAGTCCAAGACCGGCGGCGAAGGCGTCTGATTCTGCGTCGACCAGCCGCTCATCACTGCATCGATCTGCGTGGCCGCATACAGATAGATCACCAGCGGCAGCGTCACCAGCCCCGCCACAAATGCCGTGACAAACTGTGCGCGCGGCCACTGTCGATCGCGCCGCCACATCAGCATCAGCGTCACGCCCAAGATCATGAACAATGCAATCGACGCGAACGGCTGAATGACGGCCAGCCACAGCGAGACCGCGCTCAAGATCACTCCGCGCCGCAGCGTAAACCGCTCCGCCTCCAGCACACCGCACGCCAGCACAATCATCAACGTCATCGCCAGCGCAAAATGCGCGTTGGCCGCCAGACTGTAAAATGTGTTCGACTCGGGGATCATCCAATCAGACGTGGTCTCGCGGCCTAACACCCACGCCAGCCAGCCCAGCCCCGACGATAGCGCGATGAGCCACCATGCTTGCCGCCGCTGCACGATCGGGTGAATGACGCGCGCGATGAGTGCATAGATCGCCCACAACAAGGCGAATCCGCCCAACACACGCGCCACATGGAACACGCTGATCACGGACCAGCCCAGTATGCGGGCCAGATGCCCCAGAGCAATCAAATAGGTATAGACAAAACTGCCCGAACCGACTTCGGTGGTGTACCGCAGCGAAAAGAGCCAGTCGCCATGATAACCAATTTGCATCTTGGCGAGGTAACTTAAACCGTCCAGCGGATTGACCTGTAGGCCGCTGAAGACTCGATCAGGTCTGGCGACCAGCGCGCCGACCAGATACGGCAGCGAGGCCAGCACCAGCACCCCGATCGAGCGAGTCAACAGCCAACGGCGTTCAGTGGAAGTGATCGCAGTGAACATGACGGCCTGATTCTAGCACATCTTGACAGCAAACGCGTGCTTGCGTCTGCCTTAAGATACAGGCTATAATGGGCATGCTGTTCAATCCCGTTGTAGCATGGAGGCGCTGTGGGCAAGACCGATACGCTCCTCGAACTGCAAGACACCGATGCCGTCATCGATCGGTTGAGCAAACGCCTGACTGAGATCAAAGCCAGCCTGCACGAGACAGAGCCGTTAATCGCTGCGCGGCAGGCTCTGCGTCAGGCCGAGCAAGTCACCGCGCAGTGCCGTACCGCGCGCAAAGACCTGGAATTGGCCGACGCGACCGTGGACGACAAGATTCAGCACGCAGAAAAACGCCTGTATAGCGGCGCCGTCAAGAACCCCAAAGAACTCCTCGATCTACAGAACGACATCAGTTCACTCAAGCGGCAGAAGACCAAATTAGACGAACAACTCTTTAACGCCATGCTGGAAGTGGAAAGCGCCGAAGCGGCCCAGCAGCAACGCACCGCCGCGTTCGAGCAAATCGAAGCCGCCTGGCGGCACAGCCAATCCGACTTCATCACGGAACAGGCGGAATTAGAGGCAAATCTGATCAGCCAACACCACGACCAGGCTGCCGCGCGCGCCGCCCTGCCCGCCGCCGACCTGGTTTTGTACGATCAACTGCGGCGGCGCAAAGCCGGGGTCGCCGTCGTCGAATTGAACGGCCAACTGTGCGGCGGCTGCGGCGTGCGCGTCACCGGCAGCGTCATCCAGCAGCTCAGCCAGAACGATCAGTTCGCGCGCTGCGGCAATTGTGAGCGTATCTTAGTGAGGCTGTAATCAGTCAATTGGTAATCGGTCAATCGGTTGACCAGTCACCAGTTACCAATCACCATCCGAGACGCCTATGTTCAAATTTGATCCCTCTTCTTTCGTCATCGGCCTGATCGTCGGCTGGCTCATCGCCTTCGTGCTCTACCGCCAGCGCGCGGGCTTGCAGCGGCTGGCGGCTGGCGGACGCGAACGCGTCAACCAACTGCTCAACTCGCTGACGGCCAACATCGAAAGCCGCTACTTGGCCGCCTTGCGTGTCCACCTCGATCAATTGATGGTCACCCATTCACACGCGACCTTCGATCAACTGTACGTGACGCAGCGCTTGGCCGCCCCGCCTGCCCGGCCCACCCTGGCCCCGCCCGATCCCCACGCGCCGACCACGCTCGGTCTCAGCGCCGCGATGCGCAGCACCACCCGGCTGGCGGTGCTGGGCGAATCGGGCAGCGGCCGCACCACCTTGATCAACAAACTCGCGCGCATCTACGCCGACCATCAAGCGGTGACGGCCCTCGGCGTCGAAGGCGAACGACTACCGATTGTGTTGCATCTGGCCGAAGTCGATTGGGTATCCGTCGTCGATAGCGATCCCCTGCCCGGCCTGATGCTGGCGGCCACCGCCTACGTCCCGCGGCTCATCACCGCCAATGTGAGCAAACTTATTCGCACCCGGCTCAAGTCGGGCAGCGCCGTATTCCTGCTGGACGGCTTCGATGAAGTCGCTCCCGGCTGGCGGCCGCGCGCGGCGCAGAGTCTGGCCGCCCTCGCGGCTCAATTTCCGGCCGTGCCCATCGTCGTTACGGCCGGGCCGTTGGGCTACGGCGCACTGCAAAACGCGGGCTTTGCGCCGCTGACTCTCGCCACCTGGTCGGCCGCCGAGATCGATCGGTACGCGCAAAACTGGGTCACACTGATCAGCGGCGGCCAGCAAGATCGGCAAGTCCTGGCGACCGGTCTGCGGCAGTACGATGAGGTCGCGCCTGGCCCAATCGATTTGGCGTTGGCCGCGGTCGTGTGGCGGACTCGATCGGCTTTGCCATCCGATCGTGCCGCACTTTACGCTCAATGGCTCGATCTGGCCCTGCGTAGTCAGAAGGCCAAAGATCCGCTATCGGCCGATAAGGCTCAAGCCGCCCTGGGCAAACTCGCTTGGACTGCCTATCAAGAAGCGCGCTTTGATCTGCCCTTTGATTCGATCACGCAGGCAATCAACAGCCTCATGCCGGTCGGTGCCACGCCCGATGAAGCCGCCCGGCTGACCGAACACGCCGCCACCATCGCGCACGATTTGCTGGATCACACCGGGTTGTTGGTGCCGTTTGGCCTGGATGGTTGGACATTTGCCCATCGACGTCTGGCCGCCTATCTGGCCGCGTGGCATGCAGTCCAGTCGGCGCTGAACCTGACTGCGCAACTCGATCAACCCCAGTGGGCGGACGTGCTGGACTTTTACGCCGCTCTCACCAACCCCGAGCCGCTCATCACGCACGCCCTGGCGACCGCTGACGATCTGAGCCGCACGCACCTGTGGGCGGCCGCGCACTGGACAGGGTATGCGCCCGCGGATGCACCGTGGCGCAGTCGGGTGTTGGGTGAAGTCGCACGCGCCTGGTTGCAGCCCGAGCAATTTGGCCGCGCGCGTGATCGCGCCTTTGACAGTTTGATCGCCACTCGCGACAAAGGGCTGGCCTTCATGTTTAAGCGCAGCCTCGCACACACCGATCCGCAGGTGCGCGCCTTGAGCCTGCGCGGCTTGGCTCGGCTGGGCCGCGAGACCGATCTGCCGGTCTTCAGTGCCGCTTTGGCCGATACCGCGCCGGAAGTCCGCCTGGAAGCGATTCGCGGGCTGGGCTTTATTGCGAGTCATGGCTCGAATCCGGCCACCGAGCAATTGATCAAACTCGTGCTGGAACAGGATGAGGACGGCCGCCGTCTGGCCGCCGAACTGCTCGCCGACTGTGGCGACGAAGGGCATCAAATTTTGCGCGAGGCAATCGGTGAAGAAGACATCCAGGTACGGCGTGCAGCCGCCTACGGTCTGGCCGCCACCGGTCAGGATTGGGCGCGCGATCTGTTGCGGAAACTGGAGCACGACGATAAGCAGTGGTTCGTGCGATCGGCCGCCACCGATGCGCTGAGTTTAATGCAAGCGCATGTGCGTCCCGCCACCGAAGAACCCGCCATCGATCTGACGCCGCTCGTTATCGATCAGCAAGGCTGGCTGGTAGAGTGGGCCGCGCAACAAGGCTTGGGCATCGGCGTGGGACGGCAAGCCAATGCTGCCATGTTCCGCGCCATGACCGAGGGGCCTGCGCCGGTGCGGCTGGCCGCACTGCAAACGCTGCGGCACACCGGCGACCTGAGCCATCACGATCAACTGCGCGCTCTGCTGTATGATCCCGATCGGGCGGTGCGCGAAGCCGCTTTCGCCGCGCTCGAAGCCATCGGACAACGCACGGGACAACCCTTGCCCCGCTAATTGCATAACGAACAACTGTCAGACACGGCGAAATTTACCGGCAAATTGCTTGAGATGACTCATGAATATCGACGCTTTAATCGATTCGGCTATACCTGATGAGCAGGCCACCAGCCAATACACCCAGGCGGCTCAGCGCGTCAAGTTTATCCAGTCGCAAGAACCGCTGAACCTGCTGCCCAGCGGCCGCACCCAACTGATGACGCACGGCTACCGGGTTGATCGCGCCATCGTGCTGTTTCACGGCTACACCAATGCCCCACAGCAATTTCGCGCGCTGGGCCAGCGTCTGTTTGCGCGTGGCTACAACGTCTATTTGCCGCGCGCGCCACATCACGGCCTGCCCGACCCGTTGACCGACGCCCACGCCCGGTTAACGTCAAGCGAACTCAAGCAAGCCGCCGAGCAAGCCGTCGAAATCGTGCAGGGCCTTGGCACACAGGTCTACGTGATGGGCATTTCGATGGGCGGCCTGATGGCGGGCTGGGTCGCGCAGCATCACGCCGAAGTCGATCGGGCCATGCTGATTGCGCCCGCCTTTGGCTTCCGCGCCATTCCGCCGGCGCTGACGCCGTTGGTGCGCAGCGCTGTTCAGGTGCTGCCAAACATCTTCCGCTGGTGGGATCCCGCTCACAAGAGCACGGGCGATGGGCCGCAGCACGCCTATCAACGTTACGCGACGCGCAGTCTGGGGCAATTGCTGTGCCTGAGCCGCGACGTGCAAATCGCCGCCACCCGATCGGCCCCCGCGGCCCGCTCGGTCGTCGTCGTCACCAATGCCAACGACGAATCCGTAGACAATTCGTTTGCCGCCAGGGTGGTTACGGCGTGGCAACGCTCCGGCGCGGGCAACATCCGCACCCACGAATTCAGCCAGGCCGATCAACTTGTGCACGATCTGATCGATCCCGATCAACCCAAGCAGCGCGTGGACTACGTGTACAAGGTGTTGATTGATCTGCTGGAAAAATAGGCAAATCAGCCCATCGCAAAAGCACAGCCCTCGCCGGGAAAGTCATAACCTGGCAAGGGCTGTATTTTTTCGCGCACTCGGCGGGCAGGCGGGTGCAGCAGAGTGATCTTGGTGTCAGCCGCCCGCCCTGCGACAGGCGACCTTGATCATCATCGGGCGCCCCTAATCCAGAATCTCGTAGGTGTACCCGATGACGTGTGTGACATCAGCTGGATCTAATGACTGATACAGTGCATTGGCGGCGTGATTGTCCTGTTCAGCGCCGAGCCAAACTTCCTTGCAGCCGGCTTCCTGTGCCAATTCGATCAGTTTGCGCATGATGGCCTTGCCAGCACCTCTTCGGCGCTGGTCAGCACAGACGTCAACCTCATCCACGTAAAGCCAACGCTCGTTTCCAGACGGCTTCAATTCCACTCGCGCGGAGGCCATGCCCAACAAAGTTCTGCCATCGTCAGTGACCTCATGACAGGCCACGAACACCGTGTCCGGCCGCTCCAAATAAGTCGAAAGCGCTGCAACGTCGTACTCCGAGATTTCGTTTGCAGCGTCCCAAGATGCCTGGTTTATCTCATCAACCAGTTGTTGAAGATTATCGCCCAACGTTACGACACTGGCCGCGAACATGCTGTTTTCCCTCTTTGATCGATTGGCGTGCGTGCGGCGGCTTCGGGTCGACAGCGGTTAGTCCAGGCTGTGCCGCCCAACTGCGATTTGCCGACTCTACAACTTCCGGCGAACCGCCTCAACCGTGAGGCCTGCCACCTGTACCCGCTTGTGCCGCGCCTTCTCGCCGCTCACGATTGTCACCGCACTCTTGCGCACGCCCAGCCAGTCGGCCACAAACTCCATCAACGCCGCATTGGCCGCGCCTTCCACCGGGGGAGCGGTCAACTTGATTTTGATCGCCCCCTGCTCCACGCCCACTACTAAATTGCGGCTGGCGCGCGGCAGCACGCGCACAATCAATGTGACGCCGCCGCTGTTGGCTTGAACCGGTTCGTCACTCGGTTGAGGCATCAGCGCAGCGCCGAAACCATCATCGAAACCACAATGCGCTCCACAATCGTGATCAAAACGAACGCCACGATCGGGCTGAAGTCCATCATGCCCGTTTGCGGCAGAAAACGCCGGATCGCCCCCAGCAGCGGCTCGGTCAATTGATACAGGATGCGAACGATCGGATTGTACGGATCAATCTGCACCCATGACGTGAGCACGCGCGCCAACAAAATAAACGAATACACTTCGAACAATGTTTGAACCAGTTGAATCACAGCCATTAGATTTGCCCTGTTTACCTTTCACCAAAGATTGCGCGACCCACGCGCACCAGCGTCGCCCCTTCTTCAATGGCGACCTCAAAATCATCCGTCATACCCATCGACAGTTGCGGCAGCGGCCGGCCGCACCGCACCGCCAAACGGTCACGCAGATCACGCAGGCCGCCAAACCCCGGCCGCGCCTGCT
>JAGOBP010000229.1 GCA_017999195.1 Thermoflexales bacterium | reverse complement strand
TGATCAGGTCGCCCGCCTTCAAGCCGGACTTTTCCGCCGGAGAATCCGCATACACGCGCGAAATTTGCAGCACGCGCTGCTTGTTCAACTGCACCACTGCGCCGATGCCGCTGAACGATCCGGTTGAATCTTCTTCGATCAGTTTGGCGGAGGACGGCGTAACGAACGAGGTAAATTGATCTTCCAAGCCAAAGATCACGCCGCGAATCGCATTGTAAGCCAGATTCTTGGAGTCGGGCAGATCATTGCCGTAATATTCGGCTTTGAGTGTTTGCCAGGCTTCCCAGAAAATATCAAACTCGGCCTGATCATCCTGCGCCGTGCTGGTGCTGGGCCGCGTCGGGGCGCTGGTAGACGGCGCGGAAGGCGCGGACGGCGCTTCGCTCTGCGCCGGGGCAGACACCTCGCTCGATTTGGCGCTGAGCGGTGACGGCTGAGCCGCGCCGTACCCCAGCATAAAACCCGCCGAGCCGATCGCCACCGCCAGAATGACCGCCATCAGCCCCATCAACAATCTTCGACCTGAATTATCCATGTATCTCCCTAGTCGCGCCTTGTACGGCGCGTCATCGTGTCAATTCTTCTATCGCCTTCGCCAACTGCGGATCGCGCCCCGCATTCACATCGTCCGGCGTACGGCTGACCAGCACATCGGGTGTCAGCCCCTTGCCCGTGATCTGCCGTCGATTGGGCGTCAGCCACTGCGCCACCGTCACGTGCAGCGATGACCCATCGGACAACGGCAAAATGTTCTGCACCGAGCCTTTGCCATACGTCTGATCGCCGATCAACTTGCCGCGCTGTCGATCTTGAATCGCGCCCGCCACAATCTCCGAGGCGCTGGCCGTGCTGCCGTTGACCAGCACTACGAGTGGCAGGTCGCGCGCCACGCCCCGGGCGTTGGCCTGAAACTCGCGATCGCCGCCCGTCCGCCGCGCCTCGATCACGACCACGCCTTCGACAAATTGGCTGGCCACATCCACGCCCGAATCGAGCAAGCCACCGCCGTTGTCACGCAGATCCAGAATCAACTTTGTCGCGCCTTTAGACCGCAAATCGTCGATGGCGCGTACCAATTCGTCGCTGGTCGGTTGCGCAAAAATACTAATCGCCGCATAGCCAATCGACGGCGCTTCGCTCAACACGCGCCACGTCACCGACGGCACGCTGATTTCGGCGCGCGTGATGGTGAAAGCCAACGTCTGCGCTTCGCGCAACACCTCGATCGTGACGGGCGTGCCCACCTCACCACGCAACAACTGCGAAATTGCATCGAAATTCATGTCCGGCGTAATGGCCTGCCCGCTCACCTTCACGAGCACATCGCCTTCCAGCACACCCGCTTGCGCCGCCGGCCGATCGGGAAACGGCGACAACACAATGCGGCCATCCGCCTCGCGCCGCACCGTCGAACCGATACCGCCGAATTTACCCGCCAACTGCTGGCTTTGCTGCTGCGTCGCGGGCGGCTCGAAGAACGAGGTGTACGGGTCGTTGAACACCTGCAACATGCCGCGAATCGCGCCGTACGTCCGCAGCGTCTCCGACGGCACTTGCCCGTAAAACGAGCGCTCGGCCGCGTCCCAGGCTTCGCCCAATAGCCCCGTTGAGTTATTGCCCAACTTCAGCGGCGACACAGGCAGCAACGTCGGCGCGAGCAACAGCCCCGCCACGAAGGCAGCCTCGATCAACAGCCCTATAAACAAAATCCCGGCGGCACGCCGGAATGATAATCGCACGGCACTCACTTTCAACTGAATCTAAAGCGATTCTAACACACCCACACAGGCGCGACAAGACTCCTCCTTGTGTTATACTACGGCTCGATTAAGGCCAGCTTAACCGGAGGTCAACATGCCGCCCGATCAATTTGCGATCTATCGCGAACAGGCTCGCCAATACGAAAATCTGGTCGCGCACGAAGACTATCAGCACCAGTTAGGCCCGGCCATCGCCGCCATCCGATCGTTTGATCAAGCCGATTGGGTCGAATGGGGCGCAGGCACCGGCCGCTTGACGGATTTGGCGGCCTCCACCGCTCGATCGGTTGTCGCGCTCGATCTGAACGCGCACATGCTGCACCTCGCGACTGAAAAACTGGCGCGCATTGACGGCCTAAAGTGGCAGACGGCCGTCACCGATCACCGGCACGCGCCCCTGCCCGATCGATGTGCGGACATCGCCATTGCCGGCTGGACGATCATCTACCTCTCGTCCAAATTCGTACCCGATTGGCAAGCGGCCATCCGACAGGCCATCGGCGAGATGCAGCGCGTGCTGCGGCCGGGCGGCGCGCTGATCATCATCGAGACGCTAGGCACCGGCTTCACCGAGCCGCAGTGGCTGTATCCTGACTACTACGATTTTCTGGAGCAAAGTCTAGGCTTTCAACACCAATCCATTCGCACCGATTATCAATTCGCGTCTGTTGAAGACGCCGTGGCCGGTTTAGGCTTCTTCTTCGGCGAACGGTTCGAGCAGCAAATCCGCGACAATCACTGGGACATCGTGCCCGAATGTACGGGCATTTGGTGGAAGGTTGTTTAGTCCGATAGTGAGATAGTTGCGTAGTTCCATAGTTCAATTGGCTTAGAGCGGTTGCTTGTTGGGTTAACGCTCACGGCGGACGACCGTCCGCCGTTTTCAGCCGCCGGACTTTCGTCCAGCGGGAGCAATCGCGCAAATCGTACCCGAATGCAGTCGTCGGGCAGCTAACAACAATCAGCATGGATTCCACTCATTATCTGTGAAATCCGTGTAATCTGTGTACAAGAGGCTGTTATGCGAGACGTCAGTATCATCGGAATCGGCCAGGTGCCGGTCGGCGATCGGTGGGACAAGCCGATCTATTTCCTGGCGGTCGATGCGATGTTGGCCGCGCTGCAAGACGCGCACACCGAACGCATCGAGAGTGTGTACGTGGGCAACATGTTGTCCAGCACGCTGTCGGGCCAGGATCTCCTATCGGGTCTGTTGACGGACGAAGTGGGCTTGCGCGGCGTCGAAGCCGTCAAAGTCGAAGCCGCGTGCTCATCGGGCGGCGCGGCCTTTCGCGAAGCCTATTTGGCTGTCGCCAGTGGGCAAATCAATTTTGCTTTGGTATGCGGCATTGAAAAAATGACCGATCATCCCGGCGAAGAAATCACGGCGGGCTTGGTCAGCGCGTCGGATTCAGACTGGGAATCGGCGGTGGGCGACACCTTCGTCGCCATCAACGCGCAGTTGATGCAGCGCTACATGTACGAATACAAAGTGTCGCACAGCGACTTTGCCCCCTTCCCCATCAACGCACACCGCAACGCCATGCACAACCCGTACGCGATGATGCACTACGAACTGACCCAAGCCATGTTCGATAAGGCGCGCATGATCGCGGACCCGATCAACCTGCTCGACTGTTCGCCCGTCTGCGACGGCTCCGCCGCGATTGTCTTGTGCCCGACCGAGATGGCGCGGCAATTCAGCCCGTATCCCATCCGCGTGCGCGCCAGTGCGATAGCAACCGACAGCCTCGCGCTGCATGATCGGCACAATTTGCTGGCCTTGGAAGCCGTGGCTCTCTCGGCAGGCAAAGCGTTTGCTCAAGCCAAATTGACCCCCAAAGACATCGACTTCATCGAAATCCACGATGCCTTCTCCATCACCGCCGTCGCCAGCCTGGAAGCCAGCGGCTTTGCCGAACCGGGCAAAGGCACGCGCCTGGGCCTGGACGGCGACATCTTCCTGGGCGGCAGATTGCCCATCTGCACCATGGGCGGCCTGAAGGCGCGCGGCCATCCCGTCGGAGCGACGGGCATGTACCAGTTGGTCGAAGCCTCGCTGCAATTGCGCGGCTTGGCCGGACTCAATCAAGTCAAAGACGCGACGATTGCCATGACCCAGAACATCGGCGGCAGCGGCTCGAATGTCGTCACACACATCCTGGAACGTGATGCGTAGTGCGTGGTGCGTGACGAGTGAATTGATTATCGGCTACCGTTCAGCGCCCTGTTGGAGAATCAAATGGAATCCATCAAGCTCGTCCTAGTCGATCCTAAGTCGGCATTGTGCGTCGCTTTTCGGGAACGATTTGCAGATTTACCGGGCGCGGAAGTTGTTCAGGGAAGATTTGAACAACTGTCTGAATTTGATTGCATGGTCAGTGCCGCCAACTCATTCGGACTGATGGATGGTGGTGTTGATCTGGCTATCATCAGATTCTTCGGCGCAGAGTTGGAACGGCGAGTGCAACAGCGCATTCTCGAAGAGTATCTGGGCGAACAACCGGTGGGAACATCGATGATTGTGGAAACGGGGCATTCGCGACATCCGTATATCGCCCACACACCAACCATGCGGGTGCCACTGTCGATTGCACGAACGGATCATGTTTACCTGGCCATGTGGGCGATGCTGTTGGCAGTTAGCAAGCACAATCAAAGTGGATCCCGGCCCATTCGGATTGTGGCCTGCCCAGGATTAGGCACCGCCACCGGCAAAGTCCCTGTGCGGCGGGCGGCGAAGCAAATGGCACTGGCGTATCGACACTTTCTGAATCCGCCGACGCACATCGATTGGACCCTGGCAACTGAACGCCAACAGGCGATATGGTTCGGAGGCGACGAGGGCTGTCTCATGCCGGACGACATCGACGTGTGATCAGTGGTCGATCTTCACGCACCACGCACCACGTCTCACTCGTCACTCGTCACTCATCAGCAGTGGTATAATCCGCCTCGTTGCATCGAACTATCCACGCATCAGCGTGAGTGAATAAGGAGAAACACAATGTCTACGATTGAATTTGTCCACGCCCGCGAGATTCTGGATTCGCGCGGCAACCCCACCATCGAAGTCGAAGTGGCCTTCGACGATGGTGCCTGGGGGCGCGCAGCTGTCCCATCGGGTGCGTCGACGGGCGACAATGAAGCGCTCGAACTGCGCGATGGCGACAAGAATCGCTATGGCGGCAAGGGCGTCCTCAAGGCCGTCGATCACGTGCTGAACGAAATCGCCGAAGAGATCATCGGCATGGAAGGCACCGATCAGGTCGGCGTCGATGAGGCCATGATCGATCTGGATGGCACCCCGACCAAGGCCAACCTGGGCGCGAACGCGATTTTGGGTGTGAGTTTGGCCGTGGCCAAAGCCGCCGCGAATTCGCTCGACCTGCCGCTGTACCGCTACATCGGCGGCGTCGAAGCGCGCGTGCTGCCCGTCCCGATGATGAACATCCTCAACGGCGGCAAGCACGCCGCCGACAGCACCGACATGCAGGAATTCATGATCCTGCCGGTGGCCGCGCCGGACTTCGCCGAAGCCCTGCGCTGGAGCGCGGAATGCTACGCCTCGCTGCGCACCGTCTTGAAGAAGAAGGGCTACAACACTAGCGTCGGCGATGAAGGCGGTTTTGCCCCCTCGCTGCGCAGCAACGCCGAAGCGTTTGAAGTGATCCTGGAAGCCATCACCAAGGCCGGTTACAAGCCGGGTGAGCAAATCTTCCTGGGCATGGACCCCGCCTCGAGCGAGTTCTATCAAGACGGCAAGTACGTGCTGGCCAAGGAAGGCAAGACTCTCACCAGCGCCGAAATGGTCGATTGGTACGTGAATGCGGTGAACCAATACCCGATTATTTCGCTGGAAGACGGCATGGCCCAAGACGACTGGGAAGGCTGGAATTTGCTGTCGCAAAAACTCGGCAATCGCATCCAGATCGTCGGCGACGACCTGCTCGTGACCAACGTCAAGTACATCGAGCGCGCCATCAAAGAGAACTCGTGCAACTCATTGCTCTGCAAGCTCAACCAGATTGGCACGCTGACCGAAGCCATCGCTGCGTCGCGCATGTCGCAGCGCGCGGGCTGGAGCGTGGTCGTGTCGCACCGCAGCGGTGAGACCGAAGACGCCACCATCGCCGACGTGGTCGTGGCGCTGAACGCGGGTCAAATCAAGACCGGCGCGCCGTGCCGCAGCGATCGCATCGCCAAGTACAACCAGCTGCTGCGCATCGAAGAAGAACTCGGCGAAATTGCCCAGTATGCGGGCAAGAGCGCCTTCAAGAACCTGTAAAAACCATCGGGACACAGATGACACGGATTACACAGATGCTGCGGATGAATCTTCAATCTGTGTAATCTGTGTTTATCTGTGTCCCAGTCTCGCCTATGAATCCCATTCTGCTGGATTTTCCCGATAGTTTCGACACCGACCGATTGACCATTCGCGCCCCGCACTACGCCGACGCGCACGAGGTGATGACGGCCGTCAATGAGTCGCTGGCCGAACTGCGCCCGTGGATGCCGTGGGCGGCGGCCCCCGCCGAACTGGAAACGACGCAAGCGCGGCTGCGCGCCTCCATGGCTCGCTGGATCACGCGCGAGGATTTGCTACTACATGCCTATTTGAAAGGCACCTCGACCTTTGTGGTGGGCAGCGGCCTACACCGCATCGATTGGCACGCACGCAAATTCGAGATTGGGTATTGGTGCCGAACCCGTTACATAGGCAACGGTTACGTGACCGAGGCGACCAACGCCATTACCGCGTTTGCCTTTAAGCAGCTACAGGCCAATCGGGTGGAGATAAAATGCGACACGCGCAATGCGCGCAGCGTCGCCGTGGCTAAACGCTGTGGCTTTCTGCAAGAGGCCATCCTCCGTCACAACGATCTCGATGTCGACGGCAACTTGCGCAGCACTTATCTTTTCTCCAAGATCAGTCCCAACGAATTTAACTATTACACTGCCGACGGGCAAGCCAGCGAGGGCTAACGCATGAAGCACACACCGATGAGCATCGACCCCATCACGTTGAGCGGCCAGTATGTCCGGCTGGAGCCGCTGTCCATGAG
>JAGOBP010000228.1 GCA_017999195.1 Thermoflexales bacterium | reverse complement strand
GGTTTTCAAAACTGCGTTGAAGTTAACGGTGATTAAACCCTGCTCAACGTGAAATTAGCCTTCACTTCACCCACTGCCAGGCCGCGATGATTGGTGATGGGCCACGTGTGATAACTCTTCAACGCGGTCAACGCCGCCTCGTCCAGCAAGCCTAATTGCCGCAGCGCCTCGATCACGGCCGGATGCCCGCCGCGTTTACCGTCGCCGTCGCCGATCTTCCACGCGATGCCATATGCGGGTTGCTCGCTCTGCGCCAGCACGCCGATACCGTGAAAACCTTCTGCGCCGCCTTTGCTGAACAAGCGCCCGGCCGTGGCCCGCATCAAGTCCGTGTCCAAACGCCCTTCACCCGCCACCATCTCTGGATACTCAATCATGACTTGCGCCACACGCGCCAGTGCCACATCCTTCGACTGCGCCAAACGCGCAAAGGCCAGCGCCGCGTTCTTCAGCGGCAGCGCAAAACACGGCGCAGAGCAACCATCCACGCCCACGCCGATGTCGTCAAACGCCAAATCCGCGAGTTGGGCCAGGCGGTGTCGAATGCCGATCTGCACCGGATGCTGCGGATCAAGATAATCGGTCGTGCTCAAGCCCCGATCGACCGCCTGCGCCAACATGCCCGCGTGTTTGCCGGAGCAATTGTTGTGCAGCACACTGGCGTTTTGATTGGCTGCACGCAACGCTTTAGCGGCCTCTGGACTGAAGGGCGCGTGCAGGCCGCATTGCAAAGCCTCGTCGCCGATTCCGATCTTGTTCAAGATCGATTGAACGGCCTCAAGATGACGCGGCTCACCCGAATGCGAGCCCGCGATCACGGCCAATTCTTGATCGGTGAAACCCAAGCGATCGGCCGCGCCGCTTTCGATCAGCGGCAGCAATTGAAATGGCTTCGCGCTTGATCGCAGATAACTCGTTACCAGCACATCGCCGCTATACGCCAAAATACGTCCGTTCGCATCCACCACCGCAATCGCGCCGCGATGTTCCGACTCGACGCGGCCGCCGCGCCAGACTTCCACCAGGGTTTCTGTGCCAAAACTCATCGCCACCTCCAGATGACGGAAAACGGTAGACAATGGGCGATTGCTCGTCACCGTCTACCGTCTGTGGTCCAGCCTCAATCGTGCGCGGTTATCGCTTGCGCTTGCGCTTCTCGGCCTTGATCTCTTCCGCCACTTTTTCCAGGCCCGCCTTGATGCGGCGCTGCACGCGCTCGTGCTCGTCGGCCGGAATGGGAAAGCGATCGGTAAACAGCGGCGCCAGTTCCGCCGCATCGAACTTGCCGCGCCGCGCGGTCAACATCTGCTGCACTTGCGCGCGCATCTCGGTCAGATAGTCGGTCACCTTCTGCGAATCTGTCCGCTTGAAACTGTTTCCGCGCCCCGGCACAACCTTGCCGGCGAAATGATTCGGATCGCGCAGTTCGGTCAGACGCTCCAGCCACACGGCCGTGTTCGACTCGGACATGAAGGGGTGCGTGTTCAACGTCACCAGGTCACCCGCAAACACAATGCCTTGATCGGGCAGTTCCACCCACACGCTGCCGGGATTTGCGCCGCCTACTGGCCGCACCGTCACAAACGGTTTGGCCGTGTGTAAGGTGAGGCTGCCGCCGTCGCTGACGGTCAGTTGCGGCAGGCCCAATTGCAGATGCTGCGAAATCTCGGTGGCCGCTTCCGGCGCGCCGTGGTGCGACAGGAACTCGACGACCTGTTGGCGCAAAGCATCGCCGTAACTGCGCATCTTCTCCCAGGTGGCCTCGTGCGCCACCGGCTGGCCGCCCAGCCATTGATGGCCCAACACGCGATCGCGATGACCGTCAGTATAGATCAGATAGACGATCGGCAGTTTGGTGAGCTGCGCAATCTGCTGCCGCCAGTGCCGGGCATCCACGGGCAGCAGCGGCGTGTCCACACAGATCACGCCGATCGGAGTGATAATCGCGCCGACGGTGCTGCCGCGATAACCGGTTTCAACATAGACGTTTGGGGAAAGTTTGTCCATACTTTAGTTCACTTTGTTAAGATGCTGAGTGATTTAGTCACCAGTCGTTAAATGTGCCACCACATGATCGATGGCGGCCTTGAGTTGCTCTTCGCTGACGACCGGGCCGCCCGCCTGCGCGAAGTCCGGTGAGCCGCCGCCTTTGGCGCCCAATTGCGCGGCCGTGGCTTTCAAAGGTGCGGCCAGATCAACAGGCAAATCTTTGGACCGCGCAAAAACCAACGCCAAAGACACACCCGTCGCGCCCAGCAGCGCCATGGTTTTGGGCTGCGCCGTCAACAACTGCGCCATGCGCTTGAGATAGGCAGCGTCGCGATTTTGCCACGTCTGCGCGATCAAGCGATAGTCGCCGTGTACGCGCCCGGCTGCGATCAAGTCTTGCGCCTCATACTGCTGCAACTTGAGATCGGCGTCGCTGAGTTGTTTGCGCAGCGCCTTCGCGTCGGCCTGTAGCCGCCCGATCGCTTGATCGAGTTCCCAAAAGCCAATCGTCAGATCACCGGCGGCCTTGCTGATAACCGCGTGCTTGCGGCGATAGTCGCTGAGCGCGCGCCCGCCGCAGCGAAATTCAATGCGCGATTCGTTGCCGCGCCGCTCGACTTTGACGATCTTGATCAAACCCACTTCGCCGGTGCGTGCTACGTGCGTGCCGCCGCAGGCCGACCAATCGAAGCCTTGAATCTCCACGACGCGGATTGAGGTTTCGACCTTGGGCGGCTTGCGCAGCGGCAGCGCGGCCAATTCCTCATGGGTCACGAAGCGCGCTGTGACCGGCCGATTTTCCCACACAATTTGATTGGCCTTGTCTTCAGCCAGATCGATCTGCGCCGCGCTCAATTTCGCCGTATTCAGATCGATCGTCAATGCGCCGTCGTCGGGATCGGGGTTCAAGTGAAACGAGACGGTCATGGCATTGGCCGTCTGGATAAACGCTTCCGATAGAATATGCTGCCCCGTATGCTGCTGCATCAGATCGAACCGGCGCGCGTGCTCGATCGTGCCCACCACCCGATCGGACGTGAGCGGCTCGGCCAGCACGTGCAGCACTGCGCCGTCGCTCTCGCGTTCGATCACATCGATCACGCGCGTTTGATTGAGCAGGCCGCGATCGGACGGCTGCCCGCCGCCTTCGGGGTAGAAGGCCGATCGGCTTAAGACAACCGCCGGTTGCGCGTTGATGATCACACGCTCGATCACATCGGCGTCAAATGTCCTGAGATAAGAATCGGCGTAATACAGTCGGTCAGGCATTAGTCATCGCTTGGCTGAAATTTAGGCAGCACCACGGTAAACGTGCTGCCCTGGCCCAGTTCACTTTTCACCCAGACGCGGCCGTCATGTTTCTCGACGATGGCCTTGACAATGGACAGGCCCAGGCCGCTGCCGGTGATGCGTTCGGTGGCGTCGTTGCGCACCCGGTAAAATTTGTCGAAGATATGGCGCTGATCGTCCAAGGCAATGCCGATGCCGGTATCGCGCACGTGCAGAAATACAAAACCGCCGTCGTCGCGGGCAGTCACCGTAATCTCGCCGCCCGCCGGGGTGTACTTCAGCGCATTACCGACCAGGTTAACGACCACTTGCCGCAAGCGCCGCGCATTGCCGTGCACAGGCGGCAGATCGGCCACGTCCAGCGTCAGCGTGTGCTGATTCAAGGCCGCCTCAGACTGCATCTCGAGTACCGCCTGGCGGATCACGGTGTGGAAGGACAGCGCTTGCATGTCCCAATCCACGCCGGCCTCAATGCGGCCGATGTCCAACAGGTCGCTGATGAGCGCCACGATGTTGGTCATGCTGTATTCAACGCGCGCCACAAACTCGCGCTGCTGATCATTGAGCGGGCCGACACGCGGCAGCAATTCCACATAGCCGCGAATGGCCGTGAGCGGCGTGCGCAAGTCGTGCGAGACGATGGACACAAATTCGCTCTTGATCTTGTCCAGTTCTTTAAGACGCGTGATGTCGTGCAGCACCGCGCCGTAACCGATGCCGCTGAGCACCGAGAGTTGGCCTTGCAGCGTGCGGCCGTCGGCCAGCACCACGTCGGCGCGCCAAGCCACACTGCGCAGTTTGCGCTGATCGAATAGATCGATCACGGTTTGAATGGGAATCGCCTCGGCCACCGTCTGGCCCAGCGCGGCGTCGGTCAGGTTAAAAGCTGCGCGCGCCGTGTTGTTGATCAACAACAAGCGCGTGTCGGCGTCGGTGACGATCACAGCATCATCGATCTCGCGCAAAATGGTATTCAGCTTGGCCCGATCGCTATCGGCCTCCCAATAGAGCCGCGCATTCTCGATGGAGATCGCCGCCGAATCGGCCAGGGTGGACAGCAAATGCACGTGATGCTCGCTGAAGGGTTGGCTGGCCGAACGCCGCCCCACCGTCAACACGCCCGTCACACGCTCGCCCACAAACAGCGGCACACTCAAGATCGATTTGACCGGCAGCGTCGTGCGAGATTTCAGCGCCTCGCCGCCGCTCAACATGATCGGCCGGCCGCCGGCGATGACGCGGCTCATCAGCGCGTCGGTGACTTTGACGCGCAGGCTTTGAATGGTGTCATCCGTCAGATTGTAGTGCGCGCGCAAGAACAGATCGCCCGTAACCGGATCGGGCAACATCAACGCGCCCTCTTCGGCTCCGGTCAAATTCACTGCCGCCGACACCACCAAAGACAGAATCTCTTCGGTGTCCAGCAGGGCCGTGACTTTTTTGCCCACCGTATACAGCGCGTTAAATTCCTGATTTTGGCGCTCAATCTGGCCGCGCAATTGATCGCGCTCTTGCAGGGTCTGCGCCATGCGCAAGGCCCGATCGACCGCGGCTAAAACCCGCTCGGCCTTGATCGGCTGAGTCAAAATATCGCGGGCGCCTGCGGCCAGCGCGGCCGACATCAACTCCACGGTTGGCTGGGCCATGGTCAACAACAGGGGAATACGCGCGCCGAAAGCGGTCAACAAATCCAGGCCGCGTTCGCGGCCCAACTGGTCTTTGACAATCACCACCTGCGGCGCGGCTGTGGCAAAGTGGACGCGGGCCTCGCTTAAGTTGGCGGCCGCAATGCACACGTAGCCGCCCGCTCGCGCCAGTTGCGCGACCAGGCTTGCCCGGGCTTCGGCCTCGTCATCGACAATCAGGATTGTTTCGCCTGCCATGGCTCATTCACAGTGGAAAGTGCTGTCCATGATAACACAAAACAGGGGGCACAGTGAAGTAAGGGCAAAAAAGTTGAGATTACGCCAACAGCGTTAAATCGGCGGGCGTGTTGAGGTTGGACACCGAACGGCCCGCCGGATCGATCACACGCCACTCGGCCTCACTCACGACCGATAGGCGCACGCCCTGAAAGAAACTGATCACGCGACGTTCATCGTTCGCCAACCGACGCTGAATTTCGGCCAGGCACGTCCGCCGATAGACGGCGTGCAGCGGCTCAAACTGATCGCCCGTCATGGGCACCACCGCATCGAAATCAACCGCGCGGTCGATCAAATAGCGCAGCAAATCCAGGTTAAGCAGCGGCATATCACACGCCACCACGACAGCCACATCATGCCTCATCGCGGCGAGTCCGGCGGCCAGTCCGCCCAATGGCCCGGAGGGCGGATCATAATCGGGGACGACGCGCGCGCCTAACGGCGCAACCAGCGGGCCGTAGACGTCCGATCGGTTGGCGACGACGATCACATCGTCACTCAGTTGGCGCAACAGATCGATCACGTGCGCGAGGATCGGTCGGCCGTGATAATCGATCAGGGCTTTATCGGTGCCCATCCGGCGACTCTGTCCGCCTGCTTGAATGATCGCACTGACTGGTTCCATGTTGATCATCATACTTGATCGCTGACCGACCGTCAATCCGAGCAAAAGCGTTATCCTTAGTCGGGATAGCACACACAGAAAACCCCTTAAAATCCAGCGTTATATCGAGTTCGCATAGCGCTAATGACATCTGTCACACAATTCTAAAAGTTTTGTATCTTGCCACGCCAGGGTATTGATTATAGGCTAAGAGGTGTGCTAGAGTGTGCAATACGGTTGCTTCGCTTCACCATCTCACCCTCACGGAGGAATAGACTATGACGCTTGGTGGTTATGCAGATAAAGTGGGTCACGTTGATTTGACAGCGGGCGCGATTTCGTATGCGCCCATTCCCGAGGACTGGAAGATCAAGTACCTCGGCGCGCGCGGTGTGGGCGTGAAGTACGTGTTTGATAACGGCCCCAAAGTGGACGCGTTGTCGCCCGACAATATCCTGTGCTTCATGAACGGCCCGCTGACCGGCAGCGAAGCCAACATGAGCGGTCGCATGGCGATCGTCACCAAGTCGCCGTTGACGGGCACCGTCACCGATTCGCATCACGGTGGCTGGAGCGCGGCCCGCTTGCGCTGGGCGGGCTTTGACGGCCTGGTCTTCAAGGGCAAGGCCGAGAAGCCGGTGTATGCGTATGTGCACGACGGTGCGGTGGAACTGCTGGACGCCGCTGAAGTCTGGGGCAAAGGCGTCCACGATACCGTGAAGTTCTTCAAAGATAAGTATGGCGCCAAAGACCTCAGCGTCATCACCATCGGCCAGGCCGGTGAGCACCTGGTCAAGTTTGCCTGCTGGATGAATGAGGACGATCGGGCCAGCGGGCGGGGCGGCACGGGCTGCGTGGGCGGCAGCAAGAATTTGAAAGCCGTCGTCATCAAGGCCGAGAAGAAACTGGTCAAGGCGGCCGATCGCGAGAAGTGGAAGGCCGCGCACCAGAAGGCCTTGGCCGAAATCATGGATGAGCGCGTGGTCACCTCGCCGCGCAAGGGCGGCCTGTCCGTCTACGGCACCAACGTACTGACCAACATGACC
>JAGOBP010000227.1 GCA_017999195.1 Thermoflexales bacterium | reverse complement strand
TTGACGCGCGAGCAGCCCGCGCCGTTGGAAAACGGCGTCGTCACCACCGAGTGGGTGATCACCGTGTTAGAGGCGGTGCGCGGCGAAGCGGCCTGGGCGATGGTGCAAGCGGTCAATCGCTATAACGAGCCGCCGGCAGCGGGCATGGAATATGTGGCGGTGCGCGTGCGCGCGCGCTACATCAAACCCGAGGATAGCACCGGCCGCATCAACAGCGGCTACTTCAAGACGCTGGGCAGCACCAACGTCATGCACGACTCGCCCTCGGTCGTTGATCCCGAACCCGCACTGGATGCCACCCTCTATCCCGGCGGTATCATCGAAGGCTGGGTCGTCGTGCAGGCCAAAGTCGCCGAGTCTGATCTGCTGCTGGTCTTTGATCCGTGGTTTGACACGAGCGAACAGAATCGGCGCTTCTTGGCGCTGACACGCTGAGAATGAGCGGCGATCTCCGGCACGTGGTTTGGATCAAACGCCAAACCGCCATCGGCTGCAAGCCGACGGCTATATTAAAGACCAAGCCCGCAACGCGGGCTTAATATCAAGTTGCCGTCGATTTCCAATCGATGGCCAGCACGGGGCAATCAGGATTCTTCGTAATGACATCAACTTTTCAACGGGATCGGTTTACCTGGCTGGCGTATTTATTGCTGGCTTTCTTCAGTTACTTCCTCAATGTGCTTGGCCCTATCACGCCGTTCTTGAAAGATGAACTGGCTTTATCGTACACTGTCAGCAGCCTGCATTTCACGGCCTTTGCGGTGGGCATCCTGGCGATCGGACTGGGCGGGCATCTGGTCATTCAGCCGTTGGGCCGCTGGCGTTCGTTGTGGGTCGGCGCGATCGGGATGAGCGTGAGCGCGATAGTGCTCGTCATCGGCCAAAGCCCGATCATCACCATTGGCGCGGCCTTTCTCATGGGCTTGCTCGGGTCGTTGATTCTCGCCATCGTGCCCGCGGCTCTATCGGAACAACACGGCGAACGGCGCGCCATCGCCATCTCGGAAGCAAACGTGATCGCATCGGGCGTCTCGACGGCCGCGCCTTTGTTGGTCGGCTGGTTCGCCCTGTCGTTCGGTGGCTGGCGTTTGTCGCTGGCGCTGATCGCATTGACGCCGCTGGTGTTATACGTCGTGCTGGCGAAGGGCATCTCCCCGGCGGCTACGTCGACGCAGGCCGATCCGCCCCGCCTCAAGCAGCGCTTGCCGGGTCTGTTCTGGATTTACTGGGTCGCGATTGTGCTGGCCGTCTCCGTGGAATTTTGTATGATTTCGTGGAGTGCTGATTATCTGGAGAGCGTACTGGGCTTGATCAAAGCCGAGGCGGCGCAGGCGGTGAGCTTGTTTTTCGCGGGCATGATTCTGGGGCGCTTTGCAGGCAGCCGATTGGTACGGCGCTTCTCGACGGCCCGGCTGTTGATCGCGGACTTAGCCCTGGCCGCGCTGGGTTTCGTGATTTTTTGGCGCGCGAGCAGCGCCATCATGGGCATGGGCGGCTTGTTTCTCACCGGCCTGGGCGTGGCGAGCCTGTACCCATTGATTCTGGCACTCGCCATCGGCGCAAGTAACAACAATCCCATTCAGGCCAGTGCGCGGGCCACGCTTGCGTCAGGCGCGGCGATCTTGACGTTGCCGCTGATTCTGGGTCGTTTGGCGGATGCGGTCGGCATCGGTCCGGCGTATGGTGTGGTGATCGTGCTGCTACTCAGCGTGTTCGTCATCATTCAGGTGGCGGGGCGGATGGTGGTGAGGGAGCAGGGCTGACTGTTGGCTGGATTTCACCCTCATCCTAACCTTCTCCCTAACAGGGAGAAGGAACGGTTCGCTCCCTCTCCCTGTTAGGAGCGGGCTGGGGTCGAAGATGCCGCATGCTTTTGGCGGCGTGAAGGTCGGCTGAGTTGGAAGCACTGTTATTATCGACGGCGTTGCGGAATTTGTAGGACACAAGTGGCCGACGAAGATCGGTCTTGAACTGGCATGTCACCAATCCGAAATAGACCCAACACTTTTCATCCAGTGACCGTAGTGTTCGCGGCGATAGTGGCGGCCGCGAACTTTGCGCTGTTCGTTTACCTGATCTTCGAAGGCGAGATGCGCCAGTTCCTGCTTGTTTATTTCGTGCCGATCGGCGTGCCCTTTGTTTGCTTCCTATTCGATCGCGCTGAAAGGCGGGCCTCGATCTCTCGGGCTGAGTGGCTGATCGATGTGGCGGTGTTGATCCCCGCCCTGATTCGCGCCTTCGTTCTCATCCCGATCATTTCAGGCCATGCGCTCTTTTTGTCTTATGCCCTGTTGACCGCTCGCTCGGGTATCGCCCGCGTCACCGCCGTGCTGATTCTATTGCAAGTGGCTTACATCAAAATCTTTGTTTGGCGGGATGCGACGCTATTCGGCGGCATACTGGTGGGCTGTGTGGCCGCCGTCCTCTATCGCCAAACTGCGATCGCCAGGCGCAAATCGCCGGCGGTGCTTTGAGTAGCGTCAACGAGCTATACACCATCGAGCACGGACTTGGCCGCGAATCAGCGCCCGTGCGGGCGCAGTCGAATGATCCCAATAATCGAAGCACAAAGGACATCTCATGCTGAATTTGACCGGTAAATGGGCTTTAGTCACGGGCGCAAGCCGCGGTGTGGGCGTCCACATCGCCACCGCTCTCGCGGACCTTGGGTGCAATCTGGTGTTGCACAGTCGAAGCGAGGCGCACACGCTTGGCCTCGTCGCCACACTCAAGGCTAAGGGCGTGTCTGTGATCGCCGTCGCCGCTGAGTTGGATGATCAGCAGCAAGTCGATGCCATGCTGGACGCCATTCTGGCGCAAGTGCCGCAGATCGATATTGTGTACAACAATGCCGCCATCATGACCCCCTGGCGTCAAGACCCCTGGCAGACCACCGCCGAGGATTATCGCCAGAGTTTTGAAGTCAACGTTATTAGCCTGGCCCGCATCTGCAATCGATTGGTGCCGCTGATGCTTCAACGCAAGTGGGGACGCGTCGTCAATGTCACGTCCGGCATTGCCAATCAGCCCGAACTGACGGCGTATGCGGTGTCCAAAGCCGCCGTCGATAAATTCGTGCGCGACTTCGCCCCCAGTTTGTCCGGCACGGGCGTCATGATGAATCTCTTGGATCCGGGTTGGTTGCGCACCGATTTGGGCGGCCCCAATGCGCCCAACGACCCCGCCAGTGTCATCCCCGGTGCTTTAGTTCCCGCCTTGTTGGATGATGGCCTGAGTGGACGCTTCTTCGCTGCTCAGGACTATGCGGGCAAGTCGATTGCTGAGGCGCTGGCCCAGGCCGCTGCTGGCTAGCCGCGATTCTCAAGCCCCGTCATGTCCGAACGCTCGCTATGCGTGGGGCATCCAGCGGACGATTGACGCTGAAGGTTGGCGGGATTTCACCCTCATCCTAACCTTCTCCCTGGGAGGGAGAAGGAACGGCGCGCGCCCTCTCCCTGTTAGGGAGAGGGTATGGGTGAGGGTATGGGTGAGGGTATGGGTGAGGGTGGGCCGAATTTCAAACTAATCCGCGCCCGACGCATGGCGGCCGCTCGACGATTCTCCGTTATTTCTAGCCCATCGTGAGCAATCAGCGGGCAACGGTACAACCGTCATCGAGTTGGACAATCTTTGGGCGCGGATTAGTTGTTAACCCACCCCACGCTAATCCGCGCTCACTGAATAGGCTTAATCGAAAATCGCGGGGCATTCGCGTTGCCCGGAGATCAATCTCCGGGCTTCGTCGCTGCGCCGAATAAATTCGGCTCGATTTCAAGCCCGATTGATCGGGCGTTGTCTTGTAGCGCGGCGATTTATCGCCGGGGCGTATGGTGCGGGAACGTGTTTTCGCTAAGGCCCAATGTCTTTCGCTGAGCGGATTTCCGTTCCCTACCTCAATCGCCTGTACAACCCCGGTAGTATCTACTACACTGACAGCATCTCCTTGACGAGGTGCACACGTGGATATTGCCCTGCTTCACTATTCCGCACCGCCCATTGTCGGCGGCGTCGAGAACGTGCTGGCGCAGCAAGCGCGGCTGATGCAGCAGGCTGGGCATCGTGTGCGCATCCTCGCGGCGCGGGGTGATGTGCAGCCCGGCATCGACTTTGTGCCGCTGCCCCTCATCGACTCGCGCCACCCCCGTGTGCTGGCCGTCAAAGCCCAACTTGATCACGGCCACATACCAATCGATTTTGAACTGCTCGTCGCCGACATCGAGCGCGATTTGCGAACGGCGCTCATCAATGTTGAGCTGCTCATCGCGCACAACGTCTGCTCCCTAAACAAAAACCTCGCGCTAACGGCGGCCATTCAGCGGCTGATGACGCCTGCCCCCTCTCCTGAAATCCACTCTTCATTTCAGGAGAGGGGGTTGGGGGGGGAGGTTGATCTCATCCTCTGGCACCACGATCTGGCCTGGACCACGCCGCGCTATCGAGCGGAACTGCACGACGGCTATCCGTGGGACTTGTTGCGTACCGATTGGGGCGCGCGGCACATCGTCGTGTCAGACTTGCGCCAGCGTGAATTGGCCGATCTGCTTCACATCCCGCTCGATTCGATTACGGTTGTGCCTAACGGCGTTGATGTGGCCGCCTTCTACAAACTCGAAGCGACGACGCGTGATCTGCTCGATCGGCTTGATCTGCTCTCTGCTGCGCCGATTTTACTGTTGCCTGTGCGCCTCACACCGCGCAAAAACATCGAACTGGCAATTCGCGCACTGGCCGAACTCCGGCGTGATTTTCCTCAGGCGTGCCTCATCGTCACCGGGCCGTTAGGCCCGCACAACGCCGCCAATGCCGACTACTTTGCGCAACTCACGGGCCTGCGGGCACAGCTGGATCTATCAGGCGCGGTGCATTTCTTAGCAGAGTTGATCGACGGTTATTTGCCCGATGAAGTCATCGCCGATTTCTATCGACTCTCGGACGTGCTGATTTTGCCCAGTCGCGAAGAAGGCTTTGGCATCCCCATCATCGAAGCCGCCTTCAGCCACCTGCCGATCTTTTGCAGCGACATTGCGCCGCTGCGCGCGTTGGGCCGCGACGACGTGACGTACTTCTCGCCCGATGATGATCCGGCGGCGATTGCGGCGTTGTTGATCGATCATTTTCGCGGCGACGGCGTAGGGCGTTGGGCGGCGCGTGCCCGTCGGGCGTTTAGTTGGACGCGCGTGTATGCCGATCACATCGCGCCGTTGTTGGTGGAAGGAGGCTCACGATGAAAACCCGTAAATTCGCTTCAGTCCGAACCGCGCTGGTGCCGATCGTGCTGGGCTGCGATTACGCGGATTCGCTGCGGGCCGCGCGCTTGCTGGCCGCCGATGTGGTGCTGGTGGGCGTTGTGGTTGTGCTGCCCGCCGAGCCGCTCAGCGCGGGCGCGGCCAAGGCTCGCGAGGTGCGCCGCTTGCTGCGCGATTTGAGCGACGGACCACAGGTGCGTTATAAGGCGCAGGTGCAGGTGTCGCGCACGCCCTGGACGGAATTGCTGGGTGTCATCGCCGCCGATCAACCGGACCTGTTGCTGCTTGATTATCCGTGTCAACTGGAAACCTTGGGTGTCACCGCCGACGACGTCTTGTCGCGTCCGCCGTGTGACATTGCGCTGGTGCGCGGCCCATTGCCCGAACACATTCAGCGCGTGTTGGTGCCGATGCGCGGCGGTCCGCACGCCGAACTGGCGCTGCGCGTGGGCCTCAGTGTGCGCGCCCCGCACTTGACCACCTTGCACTTGACCGCGACCAATCAAGCCGGAACCGATGCGCCGTTTCGCGGGCTGGAACAGGTGTTGAAGCGTTTGCCGGAAGTGCAGGCGCAAACAGCGGTTACCGCTGATCCGGCGCACACGATTGTGGAGTACGCCACTGATTGCGATCTGATCGTGATGGGTGCGACCGCGCAGCCCGCACGCAGTAAGACCTCGTTGGGTGCGGTGGCCGATCGGGTGTTGCAGGATTCATCGGCCGCTGTGCTGGCCGTGAAGACGCGCCGCCCCATGCCCATCAATGTGCCCGAAGCGGTGACGGGCACGCAAGCCATCTCCATCCTTGTCGACAAGTGGTTCGCTCAAAACACCTTCGACGCCGGGGAATTTGAAGACTTGCGTCAGTTGATCGAACTGAAAGCGGCGCAGCATGTCACGATCAGTCTGGCGCTGCCCGCGTTAAACGAGGAGGAAACGGTTGGGCGTGTGATCGAAACCGTGAAACGCGCTTTGATGGACGACATGCCTTTACTGGATGAAATCGTGCTGATCGATTCCAACTCGACCGATCGCACGCGCGACATCGCCCGCGAACTGGGCGTGCCGGTGCACATTCATCAGCACTTGTTGGCCGATCGCGGCGCGCGGCGCGGCAAAGGCGAAGCGCTGTGGAAGAGTTTGCTCGTCACGCGCGGCGACATCGTCGTGTGGATCGATACCGACATCATCAACATTCATCCGCGTTTTGTGTATGGCCTCGTCGGGCCGCTGTTGCTCAATCCCAAACTGCAATTCATCAAGGGCTTCTATCGCCGCCCGTTGAAAGTGGGCGACAAGTTGCAAGCGGGCGGCGGCGGGCGCGTCACCGAACTCACGGCGCGGCCGCTGCTGAACTTGTTTTATCCTGAATTGTCGGGCGTGGTGCAGCCCTTGTCCGGCGAATACGGCGGACGCCGCGCCACACTGGAGCAGCTACCCTTCTTCTCCGGTTACGGCGTGGAGACCGGCTTGCTCATCGACGTGTTCGAGCGCTGCGGCCTGGACGCCATCGCGCAGGTCGATCTGCTGGAGCGCATTCATCACAATCAATCGTTGGAAGCGTTGAGCAAAATGTCGTTTGCCATCTTGCAGACGGTGGTTCAGAAATTGGAAC
>JAGOBP010000226.1 GCA_017999195.1 Thermoflexales bacterium | reverse complement strand
TGATTGCCATCGTGTTTGTCATCACGCACGCCACGCTGGATCTGTTGGAAGCCGGCCTGCCGATTGCGTTTGAGTCGTACCGCATGACGCTGGGGCTGGGCGATTTGTTGGTAATGACCACGCCGCTATCGTTTGGCTTTCTCGCTTTCTTGGCGGGCCGCCAGCGCGATCGGGTGGATGCCCAGACGCGCTATTTTGCTGCGATCAATCAGATTAACCGCACTTTGACGCGCGCACTTGATCTGGATCAAACGTTGCCGGAGGCGCTGAGTCAGATCACCACAGCGCTGGGGCTTGATCACGCGGGGCTGTACTTGTTCGATCGCGATCAACTGGTGTTGCGCTCGGCTACGCCGGACTTGCCCGAAGTGTTGATGACGCTGATGCAGCAGGGGCAACTGGAGCAATGGCTGCCCGCCCTGTTGCCGCGCATGCCGGAGCAATCGCTGGTGATGCTGGATTTGACCGATGATCCCGTGGTGCCGGTGGAACTGCGCCGCAACGGCTATCGCGGTCTGGTGAGCGTGCTGTTGCAAACGGACGGCCGTAATCTGGGCCTGTTGCTGGCGATGGCGCGCCGTTTGACGCACCTCTCGGTGGAGCAGACCAGTTTCTTGTTGGCGACCAGCCATCAAATCGGCACGGCGGTGGCGCGCGTGCGGCCGTACGCCGAGTTGAAGCGCCGGGCGCGCGATCTGGAAGCCATCGCGCAAGTGAACCGCACGCTGTTGGCCGGCATGGGGCTGGACGATCTGTTGGACATGATCGTGAATGCGGCGCAGGTGCGCTTTGGCTTGCCGTATGTGGCGGTGTTATGGGTGGATGAGGCGGCCAATGAGTTTGTGGTGCGCGCTCAGGCCGGGCCGCTGGCGGCCAGTGCGCTGACGGGACTGCGGCTGAAGTTGACGCAAGGCTTGTCGGCGCGCGTGTTTCACTCCGGCCAGCCCTACCTGGCGCGCGATGTGCGCGACGAACCAGACTTTGTGCCCGCCTCCGATGCGCCGGTGTTGTCATCGCTGCTGGTGCCGATGAAAGCCTCGGGCCGCGTGCTGGGCATCATGGCCTTCGACAGTCTGGGGCTGGACGCCTTCAGCGAGGCGGACGTGGCCGCGTTGACGACGTTGACGGATCAGATGACCATCGCGACCGAGAATGCGCGTCTGTATGCCGAGGCACAGCGTGAACGCCGACGCAGTGCGGCGATTCTGCGCAGTGCGCGCGATGTGGTGGTCTTGATCGATCCCGATCATCTGGTGCAGCTGTTGAATCCCGCGGCCGAGCGGGTGTTGGGCGTGACCGCCGATGTCAGCATCGGGCAAGCGCTGGACAAGGTGCTGAAAGATGTAGCATTGCGCGAAGCCTATCAGTGGTTGAGCAGCCGCAACCCCGATGATGATAGCCCGCCGCGCGAGGTCATGCTGGGCAACAATACGGTGTACGCTGTGACGGTGACGACCGCCAAAGACGAAGCCGGGCAATTCTTTGGCCGCGTGTTGACGATGCAGGACATCACGTATTTGAAGCAGCTGGATCAGTTCCGCACGCAGATGATTCAGATGGCCTCGCACGATCTGCGCAATCCGCTGGGCGTGGCGATGGGCTATCTGGAACTGTTGACCGACGATCTGAAGCCGCTGACGCCGCTGCGCCGCCAGGTGCTGAACGGGTTGGAGCACGCGCTGACCCGCATGCAAAATCTGGTGACCGATCTGCTGGATACGGAGCGCGTCGAGTCCGGCGCCGATCGCCGCCGTGAGCCGGTGCAACTTAACGCCCTGGCCCAGGCGATTGTCGATGAATTGCGCGAACAGGCCGACGCTAAACAGCAGACCCTGGATGTGGCGATTGCGCCTGAAGCGCCCAACATCACCGGCGACCCGATCCGATTGAAGCAGGCACTGATCAATCTCATTGGCAACGCGATCAAGTACACGCCCGATCACGGTCATATTTGGGTGCGCCTGCAACCGGCTGATCATCAACTGATCTTTGAAGTGCAAGATACCGGCTACGGTATTTCGGCCGCCGCGCAGGCCAAACTCTTCCAACGCTTCTTCCGCGCCAAGACCCGCGGCACGGAACACATCGACGGCACGGGCCTGGGCCTGAGCCTGGTGAAAGCCGTCATCGAGCAGCACGGCGGCCGCATCAGCGTCACCAGCGAAGAAGGCCAGGGCAGCACGTTTAGGGTAGAATTACCAACAGCCAGTGAGCAGTGATTGGTAATCGGTAACTGGTAATCAGTTGACCAGTCGACCAGTTACTGATTGACTGATCACCACTTTACCAATCTACCGATTTACGCATCTACCAATCTACCAATCCACCAACCTCTATGCCCGCCAAGACCAAAACTAAAACTCAATTTGTCTGCCAACAGTGCGGCTCGGTCCAACTCAAATGGATGGGCCGCTGTCCCGATTGCAACGAATGGAACTCCTTCGTCGAAGTGATCGAGGAACGATCAGTCGGACGCGATCGATCGGGCGGCGGCCAGCCGCGCGCGGTGCCGATCAAGGTCAGCGACATCCAGACCGATCGTGCCGATCGCATCCCGATGGCGATGGAGGAATTCAGCCGCGTGCTGGGCGGCGGCATCGTGCCGGGCTGTCTGGTGCTGGTCAGCGGCGATCCCGGCATCGGCAAATCCACGCTGCTGATGCAGGTGGCGACGCAGGTGGCCGAGACGCACGGCCCGGTGTTGTACGTGTCAGGCGAAGAGAGCGCGCAGCAGATCAAGATGCGGGCCGAGCGATTGGGTGGTGGCAACAGCCCATTGTATTTGCTCACCGAAACCGATCTGGATGAAGTGCTGGCGCACATCGCGCAATTGAAGCCGCGCCTCGCGATTTTGGATTCCATTCAGACGATGCAGGTGAGCGACCTCACATCTGCGCCCGGATCGATTTCGCAGGTGCGTGAATGTGCAGCGCGGGCGCAGGCCGTGGCGAAGGCCAGCGGCACGAGCGTCTTCCTGGTGGGCCATGTCACCAAATCGGGTTCGATTGCCGGGCCGAAGGTGCTGGAACACATCGTCGATACGGTGCTGTATCTGGAGGGCGATCGCTTTCACACCTATCGCTTGCTCCGCGCGATCAAGAATCGCTTTGGCGCGACGGATGAAGTGGGCGTGTTTGAAATGCGCGGCACGGGCATGGCCGAAGTGGCGAATCCCAGTGAGGCGTTCTTGGCGGAGCGTTTGCCTAATGCGCCGGGGTCGGCCATCGCGGTGACGCTGGAAGGGACGCGCCCGCTGCTGGTGGAAGTACAGGCGTTGTGCAGCACCAGTGCCTTTGGTTTGCCGCGCCGTACCGCTAACGGGCTGGATGTCAATCGGTTGTTGTTGACGACCGCCGTGTTGAGCAAGCGCATCGGCTTGAAGTTGGGCGATCAAGACATCTTCGCCAACGTCATTGGCGGCTTGCACATCAGCGAACCCGCCGCCGATCTGGCCGTGGCCTGCGCCATCGCGTCGTCGATGCGCGATGTGCCCGTGGCCGTGGATATGGCGATGATCGGCGAGGTGGGCCTGAGCGGCGAACTGCGCACCGTGGGCCAACTCCCGGCCCGATTGAACGAGGCGGCAAAATTGGGCTTTGCGCGCGTACTGATTCCGAAGACCCATCGGTTGACTGATCTGCCCAAAGACAAGATCGAAATCGTGACGGCACGTAGTGTGGCAGAGGCGCTGTCGTTGGCGTTAGCCAAGAAGTAGACAAGGAAACAAGTAGGCAAGGACAAAAAAGCCGACTGGCGTTTAGGGCCAGTCGGCTTTTCCTTGTCTACCAATCTACTTGTCTACTGACTTACTTCCCCACCGCCAGATGCACTTCTGATCGAATGAGGTTGTTGGACGGCGCACCGCTGCTCAGCGACAGCCACTTGAAGTGACTTAGATAGTTGAGCACTGCGCCTACGTTGGAATCGCCGTTAGCCTGCGAATCGATCCAGGCCCACAACGGTTGGAAGTTTAGGTAGCCGGTCTGAACCCGATTGCCCGGCAGCAACCCCGTGGCGGTCTTGAAGGTCGCGTCGCTGGTGATGGCCGCTTGCTTGGCATTTTGAATTGCCAACAGCGTCTCGGACGTGGAGCCGATCACGAGCCGGCCATCGACCACGCCATAGGTCAGGACCGGTGTTTCGCCGTTGTCGGCCAGAACGACGCTGTAGGGCAGGCCGCTCAGGCTTTGCCATTTCACATCACCATCACTGGTCGCCGCGATCGCCTGCACCAGCGTATCGAGCGTCGCTGACGCGCGGGCCGCATCCGACGACTCCAGCATCAGCGCAAACTCGAAGGGCAGGTTGGTCTGCTGCGTCGGGTCGTCGCTGACGGTCTGTGCTTTGGGCAGCACGCTGAGGGCGAACTCGCCGTTGAACAGATCGATTAGATCGGCGTTGAGGTTGACGCCCACCAGTTTCTCGAACTCGGCCAACTTGTCGCGGAACGAGCCATCTTCCAGGCCGGGGAAGTTGGCAAACGGATCGGGTTGATTGGGATCGAAGAACGGCTTCAGGTAACCGGCCGGATTGTTGCCGTTCATCAGCGCCATCGCCGCGGCCGGGATCGATTCGTAAATCTTGTTGGCGGCCACTTGATAACTGGCTTCGTACAGTTTGCGCTGCGCTTCCGGCATCTTCGCCAGATCCATTTGTATGGTCACATCAAACCGAATGCCGGTCGGTTCGTAGGTCATCACCGTGCCCATGCCGCCCATCGCTTGCAGGTTGTCCCTCAACTTCTGCATCTGTTCCTGCTGCTGGGTGAGGTCGGTGCTTGGCGTGTCGCTGAAGCCGCTCATTTGCGTCGAGATGCCCAGCGTCATGTCCATCAGCGTTTGCATGTAGCGATTGAAATCCACGTACATCGCGAAGGCATTCTGGCCGGGCAGGGTGTTCATGACGGCCTGATAATTGGCGTTGAGCGACAAGTTGCGCCCGTCCAGCGCCGCGTCGATGGCCTGCTTCAAATTATCGGTACTGGTCGTGACCACGATCACGTCGTTGAGGGTGGCGTAGGCGGCGACCTCGCTCACCACCGGCTTGTCGCCGGAGTAATTGGTCTCGGACGTGAGATAGACCAGCGGGATGCCGCGATACGCATCGTCGCGCAGCGTCGTTGTCACATAGTCGCCGGGCTTGATGTTGCGCTCGATCTCTTTGCGCACATTGACCAGGAAGGCGTCGGACTTGGCCCGATCGCGCGTCTGCGCGACGACGAAAAACGTCGGGCCGCGCAGGCCGGCGTACTCAATCGGCTGCGCGTAATTGCCCAGATCGACTAGGCCCACCGTGACGCGCTCGCCCAGCCAGGGCCGAACGTCTTCGGTCCAATTGAAGCCCGTCTGGATGAAGGCCAGTTCCAACGTGCTCTCGATCTGGTTGGCTTCTTTGGACCCCGCCCAAGCATCGGCAATGGCTTTGAAATCAGGTAGTTGATCGGTCTGCGTGTTGATCGACATCAGCATCATCGTGTCGGTGGGCAGCACCTTCACGGTGGGATCAACCGTCGGCGTGGCCGTGCGGCTGATCACGACGGCGGCAATCGCGCCGATTAAGGCCAGCCCGCCAATCGCCAGGACGATCTTCGCGAGCAGGCTGGTGGGTTTGGGCTTGGGCAAATTAACGTTAAATTCAACCGACTGCGTTTGAGACTCTTCCATGACACACGCTCCTTGTGTAAACTAAACCGACTAACCACATGCTTCCATTATGCGCTCGTTGGAGTGACCGTCAAGCACCTGAGTGTACGGCTGCCTGACAATTGTCCGACGTACTCACATCCGATTGATCCGCTTATCCGTTTTGCGCCGCATCCGCTGAAGACATCAACAGTCCTGGCAGCAACGCGATGACGCACGCGCTGACGGCAAACAGCAGGAACGACTCGCCCACCGCCTGCGCCGTCGCCTGCCGGAAAATCTCAAAGGTGTTGCCCGAAAATTGACTCGTCCCGGCGGCCAGTTGTGCGGCCAACGTTTGCACCCGCTGTGTGCCCCACGTCAACGCGATCGAGCCGCCCAAACTCATGCCCACCAAGCGCAAGATAATCACCAGCGCCGACGCGACACCACGCTCGTTCGCGGGCGCGCTGTTGACCACCGCTGTCGCGATCGGGGACAGCACTAAGCCAAAGCCCGCGCCCGCCACGATCAAACCCGGCAGCATGTCCACATACGTCGACGTGGCCTGCCATTGACTGGTGATGACGAAACCCAACGCGGCGATCAGCAGCCCGATCAACGTCGGCGGCCGATAGCCAAACCGATCGATGATGCGGCCGATCACGAGCGACATCAGTGCCATCGTCACCGTCAACGCCGAGAGCACCCAGCCTGTGTACCATGCACCATCACTGAGGATTTGTTCCACGGTCGCATCGGGTTGACTTGAGGCCACGACCGCATTGATAAACAAGGGCACGACGCCCAACGCCACAATCAACGCGAAGCCCACGCCCAGATTCACCAGCGCGGCGCCCGCAAAGGTCCGCTGCTTGAACAGACGCAGATCGAGCAGCGGTTGTTCCGTGCGCAATTCCCAGACGATGAAACCGACGAACAGCACAATCGACGCGATCAACAACGGGCCTTGATACGCGGGCGTCGTCTGCTCCACAAACTGCGAGACTTGCCCCGACTCCGCGCCGCCGCCCAAGGCGATGTTGAACGCCGCCAACGCTCCGCCGATCAACACCGCGCCGATGCCGTCCAACTTGCCCGTGACCTTGGTATCAGGCAAATTGCGCAAAGCCCGATAGCACAACGCAAACGTAATCAAGCCGATGGGGATATTGATCCAGAAGATGATGCCCCAATCCGTAAACAAACGGATCATGATGCCGCCGTAGAAATGCCCGACGA
>JAGOBP010000225.1 GCA_017999195.1 Thermoflexales bacterium | reverse complement strand
ACCTCATCATCGAAAACAATGTGTGCAAGGGCGCGGTGGCGATTCAGATTCTCACCGGCGAAGTGCATGTCTTCCATTCCAAAGGCACGCTGCTGGCCGTGGGCGGCTTCGGGCGCGTGTGGTCGGTCACGTCCAACGCGCACTCGCTGACGGGCGATACGGTCGCTACGGTGTTGCGCCACAATCTGCCGCTGGAAGATATGGAATTCTTTCAATTCCATCCGACCGGCATCTACAAGATGGGTGTGCTGCTGTCTGAGGCGCTGCGCGGCGAAGGCGCGGTCTTCATCAATAGCAAGGGCGAACGCTTCATGGAGCGCTATGCGCCTAACATGAAAGACCTGGCTTCGCGCGATGTGTGCAGCCGCTCGATCTATCTGGAAGTGCGCGAAGGGCGCGGCATCAACGGCAAAGACTACGTCTTTATCGATGCGACGCCGGATACGATCAACAAATACAAGAGCGGCCCCGGCGGCAAGACCGTCACGGCCGAACATTTGGAACACGCCCTACCCGATGTGTTCGAGATGGCGCGCATTTATCTGGGCGTTGAGCCGTTGAAGGAAGGCATTCCCATTCAGCCCACGGCGCACTATGCCATGGGCGGCATTCCCACCGATCTGAATACGCGCGTATTGGCAGATGCCAATGGCACGTTGGTGAACGGCCTCTTTGCGGCGGGTGAATGCGCCTGCGTCTCCGTGCATGGCGCGAATCGCTTGGGCACGAATTCGCTGGTCGATCTGATCGTGTTCGGGCGGCGCGGCGGCCGGGCGATGGCGGAGTACGTCAAACAAGCCGATTTTTCGCCGCTGCCCAAGAGTCCCGAAGCCTACACTGCAGCCGAATTCGATCGCATTCGCAACAGCAGCGGCAAGGAAAAAGCCGGTACGCTGCGGCTTGAAATGCAGAAGGTCATGATGGAGCACGTGGGTGTGTTCCGCGAAGGCCCGACCATTCAGCAGGCGTTGACCAAGGTGCGCGAATTGCAACAACGCTACAAACACATCACGATCGACGATCGCACCTCGAAGTTCAACACCGATCTGTTGGAAGCGTGGGAACTGGGCGCATTGCTCGATCTGGCGGAAGTGACGGCGCTGTCGGCGTTGAATCGCACCGAAAGCCGTGGCGCGCACTCGCGCGAGGACTTCCCCGGTCGCGACGATGCGAACTGGCTGAAGCACACCTTTGTGACGCGCAAGCCCGGCGGCGCGCTCGAGATCACCTACAAGCCTGTCGTGCTCACGAAGTTCGAGCCGAAAGAGCGGAAGTATTAGGCGGAGCGATGACGATGAAAGTCCACGTTAAAATTCAACGCTTCAATCCCGATGTTGACAAAGCGCCTTACTGGAGCGAACACGACGTCGAGGCCGAACCCACCGATCGGGTGTTGGATGTGATCAATCAAGTGAAGTGGTTTCAGGACGGATCACTGGCCTATCGGCGGTCGTGCGCGCACGGCATTTGCGGCTCGGATGCGTTACGCATCAACGGTCGTAATCGATTGGCCTGCAAAGTGCTGATCAAAGAGGCCGGATCGAAGATTACGATTCAGCCTTTGATGGGTTTGCCCATCGTCAAAGATTTGGTTGTCGACATGGAAGGCTTCTTCGCGAAGTATCGCACGATTAAGCCGTACCTGATCACGAATGAACCAGAGCCGGAACGCGAGCGGTTGCAGACCGTCAAAGACCGCGAGCGGTTTGACGACACGACCAAGTGCATTCTGTGTGCGGCGTGTACCACATCGTGCCCGTCGTTCTGGGCGGCCGGTGGCGAGTACATCGGCCCGGCGGCGATTGTGCAGGCGCACCGCTTCACCTTCGACAGCCGCGATCACGGCGGCCAGGAACGGCTGGATATTCTGAGCGATGAGATGGGCGTGTGGCGCTGCCGCACCGCCTTCAACTGCGTCGAGGCGTGTCCGCGCGGCATCGATATTACCAAGGCGATTGCAGAAGTGAAAAAGGCGATCGTGACCGGCAAAATCGAATAGCCCAGCGCGAATCAGCGTTTAATACAAAAGTCCACTCTTCGATCGAAGAGTGGACTTTTGCGTTGGGGCTGTTGGCGACTTAAGAGAGTGTCTCTTAAAGCCTTTGACGTGTCATTCCGCCTAGCGCGCCCCCGCTTCGCGGATAGGGCGTGAGGCGCACAGCGCCGAAGAATCTCTTGCCGATGAGGAAAAAGCGAGATTTTTCACTCGCTACGCTCGTTCAGAATGACACGGAAAGCCGATCCAGCACTTTAAGAAACAGTTTCTAACTCACGTTACGCAGGTTATCTTACCTGTCATTCCCGCGCAAGCGGGTGTGACAGTGCGTAAGGTGAATTTCTAAGCCTGGCTCAGGGGCAACTTCACGACGAAGGTGGTGCCGCAGTCGGGCACACTGTCAAACATGATCGTGCCTTGATGCAGATCGACCGCGTGTTTGACGATGGCGAGACCGAGGCCGGTACCTTGAATGTTGCCGACGTTGTTGGCCCGATAGAACGTTTCAAACAGGCGGGCCTGTCCTTCGAGCGGGATGCCGATGCCGTGATCGGCGACACGCAGGATCGCGTGACCATCATCGCAGGTGACAATGAAATCAATGATGCCGCCGTTAGGCGAATACTTGATCGCGTTGGAGATCAGGTTGGTCAGAATGTGCCGAAGCAAGTTTTCGTCCAGATTGGCCGTGCGGCAATCGCCTTCGAATGCCAGGTTCAGCGTGTAAGAATCACCGGCCGTCAACTGGAATTCGTCGATCAGCGCGCCGCAGAACCACTCCAGATCGATCGGGCCGGGGTTGAAGTCTAATTTGCCGGACTCGGCCCTGCCCAGGATCAGCACTTCGTCCAGCATCGTCGTCATGCGCTTAATCGCCGCTTGAATACGATCCAGGTAGCCCTGTTTCTTTTCTTCCGAGAAGCGATGACCGTAATGCAGCAAGAGATCGGACGTGGATTGAATGGCCGTCAGCGGCGTGCGGAATTCATGCGAGACCATGGAGACGAACTGGGTCTTGAGTTGGTTTAGTTCACGCTCACGGTGCAGCGCTTGATGCAGCGCGGCCTCGGCCTGCTTGCGCTGCGTGATGTCGCGCATGATGGACATATAAACTTGCGCGCCGTTGAGTTCGACCTGGCGGGCGTTGATCTCGACCGGGAAGCGACGGCCAGTGCGCGCCACGCATAGGCGCTCGAAAGTGGCGTGGCCGACGGTGCGCAGTTGGTCAATCGCGCGCGCGGCTTCGGCTGGGTTGGCCAGCGTATCGTACATTTCCACGGGCGTGTTCAGAAATTCTTCGCGCGTGTAGTCCAGCCATTCGCAGGCCACATTGTTCACCGCGAGGATGTCGCCGGGGAAGCCGTCTGGCCGCACCTGATGAATGAAGATGGCATCGTTGGCGGCTTCAAACAAGGTGCGGTAACGGGTTTCGGATTCGCGCAGAGCCAGTTCGATTTGCTTCAATTGGGAGATGTCCCAGACGACGGCCTGGATGCCGATGATCTGGCCGGCCGCATCGTGCAGCGGCGTCTTGATCGTTTGGACATAGATCGGCTGGCCTTCGGCCGACCGATGTGTCTCCATAATCGTCAAGGGCTGATCGGTCTTCATCACGGTCAGGTCTTCGGCGCGATATTTCTGCGCCAGTTCGCCCGCATGCAGTTCGAAGTCGGTCTTGCCCAGGACTTCGTCGGCGCGGCAGCTTTCCGTGCGGCAGAACAAGCCGTTGACGAACATGAAGCGGCCGTCTCGATCTTTGCGGAAGATGATCGCAGGCAGCGTTTCAACCAGGGTGTGATACAGCAACTCAGATTCGCGCAGGGCTTCTTCCGCCCGCTGGCGTTCGGTAATGTCAATCGTGTAGCCGGCCAGCAGGGTTTTATCGCCTTGAATGATCGGGAATTTGATCGTGGTGTAGTGGCGGCCATTCAACTCTTCGTCGAGTTTCAGCACGTGACCTTTGGAGACTACCGCCCAGTCGTCGGCCGTAAACTTGGCGGCAACTTCGGGCGGGAACAGGTCGTCCATCGTCTTGCCGACCATGGCGTGACCGGGAATACCGATCATGTCGGTGTAGTTCTCACTGGACTGAATGATGCGGCTGACGGCGGGCGTGGACTCTTTGATGAAGGCGTAGATGGGCGAATGCTGCATGAACAGCGAGAACAATTCTTGATTGTTGCGCAGCGCCTCTTCGACATGCCGTCGTTCGGTGATGTCTTCGATGAAGCCCTCAAGGTAGGCCACGGCGCCGTCCGGGTTGAGCACCTGCCGCACAGACAGCGAGCCGATCATCTGGCTGCCGTCTTTGCGGCGATAATGGTTTTCGGCATACACCCAACCTTCGCGGTGGCGGGTATCTTCCAGCAATTTCGTGCGCTTGTCGGCGTCGATATACAGTTGGGTGCCAATGTTGGTGATGCTTGACACCAGTTCTTCCGGGGTGGCATAACCCAGCATCTGCGCTAGAGCGGGATTGACCCGCAAAAACCGGCCTGCCGGCGATGAATGGAAAATGCCCACCGAGGCGTTTTCAAACAGATTCCGATAGTTCTCTTCGCTTTGACGGAGCGTTTCTTCCGCGCGTTTGCGCTCGGTGATGTCGCGGACATTCACCACCAATTCCGTGACGGCGTGCGAGGCCGGATCGAGCAGCGGGGTAATGACCGTCTCATGCCAGACTTCGCGGCCATCGGGGCGCACAGCCCGATAGGCCACGGTGATGGTATCGCGGCGGGTGAATGAGTTTCCCCCCAGGACCTCGGCCAGCCAGCCCCGATCATCCGGGTGAATGTATTGCCAGACTGATCTATCGACCAGATCCGCCGGCTCTAGCCCAAGGATAAAGCAGCTGGCCGGTGAGGCATAACGGCAAATACCGTCGGGCGTAAGGCGGCTGATCATGTCGGTGGTGTTCTCGGCCAGCAGACGATAATTGGCCTCACTCTGACGCAGGGCGGCTTCGGCCTGTGTCCGATCGGTGATGTCACGCACGATGGTCAAGACCTGGTCTGAACCACATTTGACCAGCCGGGCTTCAAACTGGTGCGTCTCATGGTCCATGGCCAGCGGATAAGTGTAAGTCAGCGGTTCGCCGGTTTGCGCCACCTGATCAAACTTCGCCATTGCCAGGCTGGCCAGATCGGGCGGCAGGACTTCGGTGGGATGTTTGCCCAGAAATAGTTCGGGGGGCATCACGAGCAGATCGTGATCGCTGGCGTGATAATCGACATAGATACCATCCAGCCGATTGACAAACATGACGTCGGGGATGGCGGCGAGCAACGCGCGTAATTGACTCTCGGCCGCTTTGCGATCCGAGATGTCCGACATCATGCCTACAAAGCGCACCGGTTGGCCGGCGGCATCGCGGGCCACGACTTTGCCGCGCGTATGCGACCACCACCAGCTGCCGGTTGGGGAGTGCATCCGATGTTCAATGTCCAGCATGCTGCTGCGCCCGGCCAGCAAGTCGTTCATGGCCGTTTGTAAGCGGGCGGCGTCTTCCGGGTGAATCAGGTGCGGCCAGTAATTGACACCGGGGTCAAATTCAGTCGCGGTAAGGCCCAGCATTTCAATCAAGCGCGGACTGGAAAAGATGGTGTTCGTAGTCAAATCCCAATCCCACAGGCCGTCGCGCGTGGCGTCCAGGACAAGCCGCAACCGCTCTTCACTCTCGCGCAAGGCCGCGGTTCGTTCGGCCATCCGCAGTTCCAGTTCTTCATTGATATGGTGTTGGCGCGCGTCCGTTTGCATCCGATCGGTCACATCCACGAACGAGGTCACAGCCGCATAGGGTTCCTCGTTGTCAGGATGAAACAGCGGCTCGGCGTTTACAGATAGCCAGACTAGGGTCTGATCGGGTTTAAGCACACGCGCCAGCACCTCGCGCACCGGCTGGCCCGTGCGCAGCGCGACCATGGCGGGCTGCTCCTCGGCGGGCACCGGCGAGCCGTCCGCGTAAGTGATTCGCATGCGAGGATCGAGCACGTCGCGGCCCACCAGCTGCTTGCGCGTCAAGCCCAAAATGCGCGCGGCGCTGTCGTTGGCAAAAATGACTTCGCCAGTGCGCCGTTGAAGCATGATACCTTCCGCGAGGACCTCGACGATCGATCGGTTGCGCACCTCGCTGTCGATCAAGGCATCCGCCGTCAGCCGGTGGGCGGTGATGTCGAGCATCACTCCTTCAATACATTGGGCCGCGACGTCTTTGCGAACCTCCATGATCACCCACAGGCGCGAGCCGTTGCGCCGCATGAAGGGCACTTCAAAGGTGGTGTAGCTGCCGTCGTCTTTGAGCTCGGTCAGCAACCGGATTCGATCGGTTGGGTTCACGTAGTGTTCCACGCTTAAGAAGGTAGTCTGCATATCTTCCGGTCGCGCGTAGCCAAACATCTGGGCCAACTTTTGATTGGCCTCCAGGATGCGGCCTTCGGCGATGCTCGATCGGAAGATGCCCACATGCGCGGAGTTGAACAGGTGCCGGTATTTTTCCTCGCTGCGCTGCCGGGCGTCTTCAGCGCGGCAGCGGTCGGTGACGTCGTGGATGATGGAATACAACAGCGGCCGATCATCCAGGGTGATTGCGCCGCTGCGGACTTCAACGTCGCGCACTTCGCCATTGGCCAGGCGGTGTCGAAACAGAAAGAAATTTTGCTGAAGTTGTCGGGCGTGATCCATTTCGGCGCGGACTTGATCGGGAGGCAACGTGTTCAGATCGGTAATGCGCCGGGCGATAAATTCCGCGCGTGAATAGCCGTAGTAGGCGCACGCGGCCGGGTTGGCATCGACAATGCTGCCGGTTTCTGGATCGATCATCAGCATGACCGAGTGGTGATTGTTAAACAACGCCGAATAGTGTGCTATGGCTTGTTGTGCAGCTGCCAGAGTGGTCTGAACGCTAGACGTGACGGCGTTCAGGT
>JAGOBP010000224.1 GCA_017999195.1 Thermoflexales bacterium | reverse complement strand
TCGGTCATACAATTTGCGCAGCGTAAAACTATGCTAGAATTGCGGGCGCTTCATCAACGCCCGCAAATTTTGTCAGGAGCCAGCGCATGTCTCAAGTCTACGTCAGTCAACATCCTCTGGTAAAACACAAACTTACGTTGTTGCGCAACATCGCCACCAAGCCCAAGAAATTCCGCGAACTGGTGCGCGAGTTGGCGATCTTGCTCGCCTACGAAGCCACCGCCGATATTCAACTGGCCGAGAAAACCGTAACTACGCCGATGGGCGAAGCGAACGGCTATGAACTCGGCGAGAAGATTGGCTTGGTGCCGGTGCTGCGCGCCGGACTAGGCATGGTGGAAGGCGTGTGGGAAATGATGCCCGCCGCCGAAGTGTGGCACATCGGCTTGTTCCGCGACGAGCACACGTTGAAGCCGATTGCCTACTATAACCGCTTACCCATCGCGCCGACGGTGGACGTGTGCCTGGTGCTCGATCCGATGTTGGCGACGGGCGGCTCGGCCTCGGCCACGATCGATATTCTCAAGCGCTGGGGCGCGAAGAAGATCAAGTACGTGGGCCTGCTGGCCGCGCCCGAAGGCATCGCACGGCTCAGCGCCGATCATCCCGACGTGCCGATTCATCTGGCCGTCATCGACGAGCGCTTGAATGACATCGGCTACATCGTGCCCGGCCTGGGCGATGCGGGCGATCGACAATTTGGCACGGGCTAAAACGTGGTCCGTGATGCGTGGTGCGTGATCTTAGATCTGGACACGCATCACGCACTACGCACCGCGCCTTTTCCGCAACAATCATCCAACTCGATGACTAAACTTACCCTGCACGAAATCTATCTGGCCCAACAGCGCATCGCGCCGCACATCGTTGAGACGCCGCTGCAGTATTCGCCGCTGCTTAGCCAACAGTTAGGCAATGACGTGTGGCTGAAGTTGGAGAACCGCCAACACACGGGTTCATTCAAGCCGCGCGGTGCGTTGAATAAGATTCTGTCACTTAACGCCGATGAAGTTGCACGTGGCATCGTGGCGGCTTCGGCGGGCAATCATGCGCTAGGCGTCGCCCATGCGGCCAGGCAACTTCACCTCACAAACGTCGATGTCTTCGTGCAAGCCAATGCTGCGCCTGCTAAGATCATGAAGTTGCGCCAATACCCGATCAATTTACATCTGGTCGGTGACAACTTCGATGAGGCCCAACAAGCGGCGCTGGCGCAGGCCGCTGAAACCGGCGCGACCTTCGTCTCGGCGTATGACGATGTGCACGTGATCGCGGGGCAAGGCACAGTCGGGCTTGAGATCATGAGCGCCCTGCCCGATGTCGATACGATCATCACACCCGTGGGCGGCGGCGGTTTGATCGCGGGTCTCGCCACGGTCGTGAAGTCACTCAATTCGACTATCCGCGTGATGGGTGTTAATCCGGCTGCATCACCCTCAGCGTATCTTTCCAAGCGCGATGGTCAACCGTATGATCCTTACGATCACGAACCGACGTTAGCGCACGGCTTAGCCGGTGGCTTTGGGCGCGTGCCCTTCATGATCGGCATGATGTTGATCGATGAGATTGCGCTGGCTACGGAAGATGAACTAAAACGCGGCATTGCAACCTTGATCGATTCCGATCAGCAGTTGGCCGAAGCCTCGGGCATTGCGGGTTTAGCCGCAGTCTTGGCAGGAAAGATTCAACTCAAGGGCAAAACCGTGATCGTGATCACGGGCGGCAACATGGATGCGGCGACACTGCGGGGCGTGCTCAACTCAATGAATTGAACGTGGGGCGTGCTGCGTGTTTCGTGAATTGATTACGCATCACGCACTACGCACTACGTCATGACACCTTTTCTGCTCGTCTTCCTCGCTGCCTTCGCCCTGTCGCTTACGCTCACGCCGCTGGCCGCGCGAGTGGGCGTGCGATTGGGCATGGCCGATGTGCCCGGTGGACGACGTCAGCACACGGGCAAAATTGCGCGCACGGGCGGCCTGGCCATCTTTGCCAGTTTCATCGCCGCGACGCTGCTGTCACTCACCCTCGATTTACCCCGCAACGATCCCAACGAACTCACGCGCATCACGGGCTTGATCGTGGGCACGACGATCATGTTCACCTTTGGCCTGCTCGACGACAAATTTGAGTTTCGCCCCGGCCTGCAATTTGTGGCGCAATTCATCGCCTCCGTCATCGCGATTGCATCCTTGATCATCATCGAACGTTTCAACAATCCCATCACCAACGAACAGATCATCATCGATAGCGCCGCACTCATCGTCGCGTTATCGTTGTTCTGGCTGATGGGCATGATGAACACCGTCAATTGGTTGGATGGACTGGATGGTCTGGCCGCAGGCATCGCCGCAATTTTTAGTTTCTTCTTGTTTCTGGCCACGATCCAAACGACCTCCTCGCATCAACCGCAGCTCAGTCTTGCGCCACTGCCACTGGCATTGCTCGGCGCAACACTGGGCTTTTTACCCTATAATTTCCAGCCTGCGCGCGTCTTCATGGGGTCCAGCGGCGCGATGGTACTGGGCTTCGCGTTGGGCGGACTCAGCATCATCGGGGGCGCGAAGGTCGCCACGGTGTTATTGGTGTTGGCTGTACCGATTCTCGATGTCGCATGGTTGATCGTCTTGCGCATTCGACGAGGAACCTCGCCCTTGCGCGGCGGCCGCGATCATCTTCACTTCCGATTGGTTGATCTGGGCCTATCGGTCCGGCAGATTGTCGGCGGTTATTGGTTGATCAGTTTCTTGTTCGGGGCACTGGCGTTGTTGATCGAGGCGCGCATTTACAAGTTGCTGGCGTTGGGTGCACTCGCCATCGTCACGTTGGGTGTGATGGTGTGGGCGTCGCGAACCGATAAAGCGCAGTAACTATTTTTTCTTGCGACGCGAGGGCTGATCGTTACGAGGATTCGTCGTGTACGCGACGCGCTGACCTTTCACGCGGCCCACGGTTTGCTCGGTCAACCAGATCAAACCGACAAAAGGCAGATCGACCATCAACGTGATCGTAAAGGCCGCGGCCAACCAACGCAGCATGTCGCCGATGATCGTACCCACGCCTTCCACCGCTGAATTCCAGCCAAATAACAGGGCTGCGCTCAATACGACCACGCTAAACAAAATCACCGGCGGCCACGTTTCCCGATCGGCGGGACTAGGCACCATCGCATTCGCAATCGCAAACAAAAAGTATAAACCCACCCACGCATCCGGCGCGCTGAGGACGTTGCCCAACGAAGCAATCACCGCGCCGATGTTGTCACCGCGCACCGCATCGCCCAGACTGCTCACGCCAAATTGCAACACGCTGATCAACAACACGGCGGCACTGCCAAACAACAACGGCGCAAGTCCGATCAAACTGGCGCGCACCGCATCGACGCGCTCGACTTGCACTGAGCCTAAGCGCACATGTCCATCCGGTTGACGGCTGGGCACGATTGTCAGGTTAGCCGACTTCACGCCCAGCAGTGAAGCCATCAGCGCATGCGCGATTTCATGCAGCGCCACGCCGGGCAAGAGCGGCAGCGCATACACCATCAACGCGGCGTCTTCATGGCCCGTTAAAAGATAGGCAATACCGTGCAAATGCCGGTGAATCCACTTCTGGATCAACACCAACATCAGCAGCGACAAGACAAACCACAAATACGGTGAGATGGTCATAGCGGCAAATGCCTTAGATCAAGCCAGTTGCGCGGTGTTTCAACCTAAACTTGAATTTGCCTTTTTTCTCGACACTCGATATACTTAAAGTCAGCTCTTCAATCACTTGGATGTGAGGGCACAAAATTTTCTACCCGTAAGGAGAAATGTCATGGCAGCGAAACGATTGACGAAGTCGGAGTTCATTGGTGCGATCGCCAAGGAAAGCGGTCTCGAGAAGAAGCAAGTGGTGGCCGCGCTCGATGCGATGAACGCCGTCGTCATCAAGCAGCTCAGCAAGGCCCCCGGCGAAGTGGTGCTGCCCGGTCTGCTGAAGCTGGTCACCGTCAAGAAGCCGGCCGTCAAGGCGCGCCCCGGCATCAACCCCTTCACCAAGGAGCCGACAGTCTTCAAAGCCAAGCCGGCCACCAAGGTCGTGAAGGCCCGCATGGTGAAGGCCCTGAAGGACGCGGTCGTTAAATAACGCCGCAGCCCGTTTACTGTAAACGCCCCGGTTCGCCGGGGCGTTTGTGTTTGTTGCGATCGGTGATTGGTAATTGGTCAACTGGTCGACCAGTTACCAATCACCAATTATCTTTACAGTCCCTTCGCCTTCGCCGTGCCCTTCACAATCTCCGCAAAATCAGGCGCTTTCAACGAAGCGCCGCCGACCAGGCCGCCGTCGATGTCGGGCATACCCATGAATTCCAGAATGTTGGCGGGCGTGACGCTGCCGCCATATTGCACGCGCACCGCTTGCGCCACCGTCTCGCCGAACATCTCGCTCAATGGGCCGCGCACATTCAACGCGACGACGCTGTTCGCGCCTGCGCCGGTGGCCGCTTTGCCCGTGCCGATAGCCCACACCGGCTCATACGCAACCACGATCGATTGAGCTTGCTCAGCGGTCAGACCCGCCAGCCCGCCGCGCACCTGCGTGCTGACGACGTTGGCGGTTTCACCGGCTTCATACTGCGCCAGCGTTTCACCCACACACACGATGGGCGTGAGGCCCTTCGCCAGCACAGCCTTCACGCGCTTGTTGACGGTCTCATCGGTTTCGCCGAAGTATTGACGCCGTTCGCTGTGGCCGATGATGACGTAATCGACCAGACCCTTGAGCATGTTCACCGAGATTTCACCGGTGAATGCGCCCTTCTCTTCCCAGTGCGCGTTCTGCGCGCCCACTTTGACCTTCGATCCGGCCAGCGCTTCAGCCACGGCATGCAACGCCACAAACGGCGGGCACACCACGATTTCGATCTGTTCAACATCCAACACCAGACGGCGCAGGTCGCGCACCAATTCGACCGCTTCACCCACGGTCTTGTTCATCTTCCAGTTTCCGGCAATGATGGGGGTTCGCATGTTTCGCTCCTTATGTGCCAACGGCACGTGATTATGGTCTGAATCGTTCCGGGCGGCAATCGAGTTCGGCCAGCACCAGGCGCACCCACGGCGCAACCGGTGTTTTAAGATCAGCCAGGCCCGATTGCCGGAATTCGCGCGCGGCCACGACGGGTTCACTGCGCTTCAGCAACGCACACGCCTTAAACGCATGCGCCGCTGCGTAATCGGCATTGGCGCGCAGGGCGCGACTCAGCGCGGCGTCGGCGGCATCCAGATTATTCTGCATGAGTTGCGTGGCGGCCAGCGCGGTCTGCAACTCTTCATTGCCGGGCGATTGACGCACCAACACTTCAAATTGAGTCTGCGCTTTGGCTGGCTCATTGGCCGCCAGCCAACTGTCCCCCGCGATGACGCGCAACGGAGTCTGTTGTTCGGCGGGCGCACCGGGTTGAGCGAGTTGTTGTTCCGCGCGCGTGGCCACATCGGCAAATTTACCACGCGCCTGATCGATCTGGCCTTGCGACGCGAGGGTGTTGGCTTGCGCGAAGTCTGCCCGCAAGCGAACCACACTATCGGGCGCATCGTTCGACGGTGCGCCATTCGCTGGCACTCCGCCAGGTGGCGTATTATTCGGCGCAACGGGTTGCGGCGCAGTGGACTGCGGCGCGCGCAGCGCCAGCACCGCAACAATGGCGATGATGATCAGGCCTAACGCTCCCAAGGCCAACCACATTTTAGTTTTCGATTTCGACACAACCACTGGCACAGCCCGCGTCGCCAACGGATCTGTTGAGGCCACCAGGCCGATCGGGATTGTGGGTTCAATCGGATGGGAGATGACCGCAATGATTGGACTTGGCGCAGATGCTTGATCAATTGCTCGATCGAGCGCCGCATAAAATTCATTCGCGCTGGCATAGCGATCGGCGCGATCTTTGGTGAGGGCTTTCAATAAGACGCGTTCGATCACTTCGGAAAAATCGGGCTTGATCGAGCGGGGTAAAGGCAACGGCGCATAAATATGATCGTGAATCACCGCATAGGGCGTATCGGCTTGATAGGGCACACGACCGACGAGCAATTCATACACGACCACGCCCAAGGAATAGATGTCAGTGCGCGCGTCCAAATCCGATTGACCCTGCGCCTGTTCCGGCGAGATGTATTGCGGCGTGCCCAGCAGCGAGTCTTGCGACAAGGTCGATTCGCCCGCCTGCGCGATGCGCGCCAGACCGAAGTCGGCCAGATAGACGCCGCCTTCCAGCGTGAGCAAAATGTTACTGGGCTTTACGTCGCGATGCAAAACGCCCTGCCCGTGCGCGTAAGCCAGCGCGTCGGCCACGGGCTTGATCACGCGGCGGACGTCAGCCACTGACAAATCGCGGGTTGCGAGATGCGCCTTGAGCGTCTCGCCTTCGATGAAGCGCATGACCAGATACGGCTGGCCGTTGGCTTCACTGAAGTCAAAGACGGGCACAATGTGCGGATGTTCCAACTTGGCGACGATGCGGGCTTCACGCTGAAAACGCGACAGGAAATTGGGGTCTTGCTTGAAGGCGGGGTGCAGGACTTTAATCGCCACATAGCGATCGAGCGCGGCATGATACGCCTTGAAGACCGTGGCCATGCCGCCGCTGCCCAACTGCGCCGTGATCTGATAAGGGCCAACTTGCTCGCCGATCGAAAAACTCATCCCGTGCTCCCAGGTCAGTCTGCGCCGATTATAGCCGCGCCGTATCAATTCGACAACAGCCGAATTGAGCGCGGTTGTGACTTCGTTCTGCTTCTGGTATCATTGCGCCGCTTTTACCCTGCATTGATCGATCACTTATGGATATCGCGCCCATCATCATTGCCTACTGTCTGCCGCTAGGCCTCACCTTCATCGCCTGGGGCAGCTGGGACGACGAACGTGTGCGGCAGCAAGCGGC